>JAISKH010000086.1 GCA_031261325.1 Oscillospiraceae bacterium | reverse complement strand
CGCGATGCTCTCGCGTGTCGCGCGCGAGTACGCGGAGGTTACGGAGTCGCTCCGCGCGAAGAACGCGGAGGAGGAAAGCTCGCTGAAGGTCGGCTACCTTGAGTGGCTGGAAATATCGGGGCACCTTTCGGGCGCGCTGCGCGAGCTTCGACTGGAGAACCCGAACCTGAAGTTCACGGGGGAAAAGCACCCGCAGGCGGAGCTTATCGAGCTATTTTTGGGGCGAAAGCTTGACCTGATTATAACGTACATGGAGTTTGCGCCGAAGGTCGCGGGGGCGCGGCGGTTCAAGGTGCTCGATACGCCGCTTGTGCTTCTCGTGTCGCCGGAAAATCCGCTCGCGGTGACGGGCGCGACGGCGCGCGACTTCAAGCGTGAGCCGTTCATTAAGGCGGCGTCCAGTCATGAGACGTTGGGCGAAAGCCGCGCCCGCGCGCGCAAGCAATGCCGCGAGCTGGGGTTCACGCCGACGGAGATAATTATCGCGCCGAACTTGGAGTCCGCCTACATGGCGACGGAGCTTGGGCAGGGCGTGCTCGTGTCCACAATGCTGTCGCGCATGAGCTTGCACAGCGAGCTGCGCAGTTATCCCGTCGGGAAGAATGAGGAGCTGGCGTGCTTCTGGCACGGCGACGTCGGGAACCCGACGGTGGAGCGGTTCGCGGCGCATCTGGAAAAATCGTATCAGGGGGAGATTTAATGGCGATACCTGTTTACTCTGTAGTCGCTTACTCGGGAACGGGCAAGACGACCTTGCTGGAAAAGCTCGTGCCCGAGCTGAAGTCGCGCGGACTGCGCGTTGCCGTCATAAAGCATGACGCGCATAAGTTCGACATTGACCACGAGGGCAAGGATTCGTGGCGCATGACGCGAGCGGGCGCGGACGTGACGATTATCGCGTCGTCCGAAAAGTCGGCGTTTATGGAAAACCGCTATGTGCCGTTCGAGACGCTTGTGGAGCGCGTGACGGATGTTGACGTGATACTCACGGAGGGGTACAAGACGGGCAATTACCCGAAAATCGCCCTGCGCCGCGCGGCGACAGGCAACGATTTCGCGGCGGAGCCTGACGCGTGTTTCGCCGTAATGAGTGACGCGGAGGTTGAGACGACGGCAAATGCGCTCAAGCTTGACGACGCGGCGGGGCTTGCGGATTTGATTGTTACTGACATAAAAAAGCATATATCTTTTTGAGAAAAGCTGTGATATACTGTGTGCTCAGATAGTAGGCGTGGACGCGGCTGTGAGACGGCGGCGGCTATGGGGGGAATGGCATGAACAATAAAGATGGATTCGGGCTTAGTGAGCTGATTGGTTGGGCGATTCCGATAATCATGATTATGACGGGCTTCTTGATGCCTATCGGTATTATTTGGATTCTGAACAAGGTCATAAAGCTCGGCAAAAAGCAAAGCCCTAAGCAGCGGCAACAGCAAGAACAGCAGCAACAGCAGCAAGTGCGGCAAGCGCAGCAGACGCAGACGGCAAAGCCGAATGTTGAGGCTGTGAAGCCGACCAAGCAGCAGGTCGCCGCCGCCATGGCGGAGCGTCAGCGCGAGTCCGTAAACGCACGCCTCGCCGCGGAAAAGCGCAAGGCGAAAACGCTGTCAAAGTTTCTCATTGCCGGCGGGGTGATACTCGCGATTGCGGGTATTACCACAATGTCCGCCGGGCTGTACGATGTGATAAACGGTTGGTATATAAGAAGCGACTTGTGGGACATAGTGCGCGGGGGATTCACGACGGTTGGCGCGGTTGTTATGTTCGGCGTGCGGAGCGTCTGGTCGCGCCGCGTCAGCATGTACCAAAAGTACATAGCCGTAATCGGCGGAAACAAGCTCGTTAGCGTGGCGCGGATTGCGTTGGGCGTCGGCGTTCCCGTCAACCGCGCGCGGCAGGACTTGCAGACGATGATTGACGCGGGCTATTTCCCCGAGAGCGCGTTTATTAACGGCGAGACAGACGAATACGCGGAGTCGCGCGAAGCTCTGGAGACGGGTAAAGCCGCCGAGAGCCGCAAGCAGGAGGAAGAGCGCGCAAAGGCGAATCGCGCCGCCGAAAGCCAATACATGAAGATACTGCGCGAGCTGCGCGAGTTGAATGACGAGATTGACGACGTGTCGGTGTCGAACCAGATTGACCGCATTGAAGCCGTGTCGGCGCGGATTTTCAATATTGTTGAGCAAAACCCCGAAAAACGCCCGCAGATTGACAAGTTTATGAGCTACTATCTGCCGACGACGCTGAAGCTGCTGAACTCTTACAAGACGATGGAAAAGCAGGAGATTCGCGGTGAGAATATCAGCGCGGCAAAGGAAAATATAGACCGCATACTCGGCACGCTCGCGGAGGGGTTTGAGCAGCAGCTCGACCAATTGTTCCGCGCGGACGTGATGGATATTTCGACGGACATAAACGTACTGGAAAACATGATGGCGCGCGACGGTCTGATGGGCGAAAGCCCGTTCAAGACGCAAAATTCGGACGGCAGCGTGAACAGTTGACAATTGACAATTAACAATTAAGACGAAGAGAGACGGTGAGTTTTATGCTCGCCGTTTTTTTTTGCGTAAAATTTAATAAATATTATGTAATATTAACTTGACATTTTGGACCGTGTATTATTGACACAATCATGCTAATAAGAACGGTGAGACGCTCAAAGCGCGATAAGTTGGCGCGCGAAAGCGACGACGCGGAATAACAAAACGGCGAGCCAATGCTCGCCGTCTTTTTCGTCTAAATTGTCAACTGTCAATTGTTAATTGTCTCGTCGCAGCCCAGCACGTTGATAAGTTTGTTCTTCACAAGCTCGCGGATATTCTCGCGCCCGGGTGTGAGGTACTTGCGCGGGTCGAACTCGGCGGGGTTGTGCGCCAAAAACTCGCGCACGCCCGCCGTCATGGCGAGGCGCAGGTCGCTGTCGATGTTAATCTTGCACACCGCGCCGCGCGCCGCCTGCCGCAGCATGTCCTCCGGAATACCGATTGCCCCGGGCATTGCGCCGCCGTTGGCGTTTATCGTCTCGACGTGCGCCTGAATGACGCTTGACGCGCCGTGCAGCACGATAGGGAAGCCCGGCAGTCGGCGGCTCACCTCGTCCAGAATGTCGAACCGCAGACGCGGGGTCTGCCCCGGCTTGAACTTGTACGCGCCGTGGCTCGTGCCGATTGCGATTGCGAGCGAGTCAACACCCGTGCGCGTGACAAATTCCTCAACGTCCTCGGGGCGCGTAAAGCTCGCGTCCTCCGTATTGACGTTCACGTCGTCCTCGATTCCCTCAAGCTTGCCAAGCTCGCCCTCAACCACAACGCCGTGCGCGTGCGCGTACTCCACAACCTGCTTTGTGACCGCGATATTGTCCTCGAACGAGTGCTTCGAGCCGTCAATCATAACAGAGGTGAAACCGCCGTCGATGCACGACTTGCAGACGGCGAAATCCTCGCCGTGGTCAAGATGTACGGCGATGGGCAGGTGCGTGTCAAGCTCCGCCGCTTCGATGAGCTTCATCAGGTAAACGTGACGCGCGTATTTTCGCGCTCCGGCGGAGACTTGCAGAATCAGCGGTGAGCGCGTCTCCGCCGCCGCGTCGGCAATGCCCTGAATAATCTCCATGTTGTTGACGTTGAACGCCCCGATGGCGTACCCGCCCGCGTAGGCGTTTTTGAACATCTCGGTTGTGGTTACAAGTGGCATGGGAATTTCCTCCTAAGAATGATTGTTTATTTGTTCGTCTGATATTATGCCAATTCGCGTCTGCAAATACTCGTAATCCTCGCGGTACATTACGTCGCGCCCGACGAGCTTGTCGCCGCTGTACAGCAGGACGGGAAAGCTGCTTAAATCCAAATCGTATTCGTCCTTTGGGCGCAAATCGGTAATCCGCCCGTAATCGATGGTGTAGCCGCAGGAAACGTAGCCGCCGTCAAGGAACACGAGCGGCGCGCGGTCTCTTGGGAAATTAATCGAGTTTCCGCACATCAAGATGAAGAACGGTACGAATTGCATATTCACGCTTTCGACGTGCTTCCACCTGAAGATAAGAACGAATAGCGCAGCAACGCCTAATAATATGACAATAATGTCCATTGCCGTTTGAAAACGCGATAGCTTAGGCACGGGTTTGGCATAGATAATCGTGGCGGTATTTTGACTCGCCAAGACTTTTTGCCGCTTTATCGCAATCTGAGTAAGCGCGATACGCACAAAGGAGAGCAGGATGGTCGGTATAAGCGACGCCAAGAGAAGCGGTATAAACCATGACGACTGCCGCGCAAATAATAAGGACACAAGTGCGGGAACCCAGAGTATTAACATGCAGAGTAATGTCACGTTGATGTACCGTTCCGATAAAAGCCTGTCCACGGGTTCCGTCAGCACCGACGCGTCATAGTCGCGCGCGGATTTTGCGTTTGGGTTATATGATTGCGCCATTCCTGCACCTCCTAAGCTTGTGATTGCTCGGCGTGCGTGCCGATTAGCGTACACAAATACTCGTAATCCTCGCGGTACATGCGGTCTTGCCCGACCTTCGTTTCACCGTTGTACAGCAGCACGTTGAGACTCATCGTGTCGTGGTCGCCGTTCGGGTCAACGGGGCGCGCGGTTGTTATGCCCGAATATTTCACGAACCACCCGCCGGATACGTAAAACTCGGGGAGAAACGCGAGCGGTCGCCGATAAAACGCGCCGGGTCCAATAATATGCATGAAAAGCAAAACGGCAATAAACGGAGCGCGCGTGACCAGCCCTCCGCCGGCATTTATGTTGAGCCACGAACTCGTCAGCAGCACAAGTGATACACATGTGAAAAAAACAACTCCGGAATTTATCGCGAATGCGACGGTGTTCATGTTGTTATTGTTCAGTTTAGGTCGTTTGCGCTCGGACAAATCACGCGCGGCGAGCGCGGAATACTTGCGGCTCGCGATAACCATCGCCAAAAATCGTGCGGCGACTAAAAGCGCGAACAACGTCATCGCGGTCAGCGCGATATATTTGCCCCACGACGCGAGACCGAACAGGCAACCCGCAAGCGGTATGAACGCGCAGAAAAGGAACTGAAATTCGCGATGCCTTGACAGAACAAAATCAAACGGCTCCGCGAGCACCGCCGCTTCGTAGTAGGGGGTGAGCGGTTTTTTGCGCGTTTCGGACATGGTGACACCTCCAACAATCGCGAGTGCAGGGCGCGGAGAGTTACCCCCGCGCCCTTGCGGTTAGCTGCTTATTTCGCGACTTCCCAATCGACTGTCCAGTCGGGCGCGCCGGGGGTGGTCTGCGTGTCGTAAACGGGGTTGTGCGTCAGGAATGTGAAGAATCCGTCGAACACCTCTTTGCGCACGGGGTCAGACGGCACCTCGTCGGGGAAGGAGCGCACCATCGCGTCTCCGCGCGCCTTAACGCCGTTGCGGAACTCGGGGTGCGTCACGATGTACAGGTCGCCGCGCAGGATACCGCGCACGACGCGCTCGCCCGCTTCCTCCGCGGGGATAAACGCGCGCGAGAAGTCGGGCATCTGGTGCGCGACGAAACCTGCGGTGTGCGTGTCGTCCGTCGGAATCGGAGGGGGAGGCGGTGGGGGAGGAGCCGCTTCCGTCTTGAGCGCGTCCGGACGGACGACGAGCGACGTCTGCGACAGGTTCGACTGCACGGGACCGGGGCAGAACGCCGACGCGCCGACATTCGTGCCGACCAAATCGCTCGCGAGAGACTCCATCATGCCGATTGTCGCTTGCTTCGTCGTGTTGTATAGCCCCGCGCCGGGCACGACGGACATGCCCGCCATTGACGATGTGGCGATAACATGCCCCTCCTCGCCGTGACTGACGATGCGTGGCACGACGGTGATGATGCCGTTCAGGATTCCGCCGATGTTCACGCTGAAGATGAAGTCCGCGTCCTTGAACGCGGCGTTGTAGATTTTGCCTGACGGCACCTCAACGCCCGCGTTGTTCACGAGAATGTGAATGTTGCCGAACACGCTCTCCGCTTCGTCCGCGGCGGCGGCATACTGCTCGCGGCTCGTAACGTCAAGGACTATGCCGTGCGCGGGGAAACCCCTGTCCTTGAACCACGTTAGCGCTTCGTCAATCGCGGGACGGCGAATGTCCGCGATAACGATGTTCGCGCCGTGCTTGGCGCACGCCTTTGCGATGCCCAGCCCGATACCGCTCGCCGCGCCTGTTATGAATGCTGTCTTGCCCTGTAATGTTTTCATGTTGAACCTCCTGTGTTAAATTTTGTGCATGGTGTTATTATAGACCTGTTGCGCGTGATTTTCAAGAACTTTGCGAAATTACGGGAGGGACGAGCGTTCAACTCGTCCCTCTCGCCGCGCGGCTCTGTCAAGTGTAGTTTAGGCTCACGCGTTATCAAGCCGTGCACGCAGCTCCGCAAAGCGCGGGTCGCCGCGCAACGCTTCAAAGCACGGATTGTCGAAGTAGTGCGTGTGCCAACCGCTCATGTCGTACCGCGTCGCAACGTGCCAATCGGGGCTGTACGTCGTGAGCAGCGGCGACTCGGCGTAGTACGGATTCACGAACAGCTCCGACTGCCGCAACTCGAAGTCGGCAAACTTTTCAAGGTTTGCGAGCGCGCTTTCCATGTCGCCGCGCCGCGCGTGGTAAATGGCAATCTCGCCGTAAGCTGAGCCGTATTCGTTCAGCGGATACGCGTAATCGTCGCCGAATACGAGCCGCGTCAGCTCGGTGCGCACATGCTCCACCGCGAGCGCGTCGTCATGCCGATTCTCGCGCGAGTATACCATGCCAAGCTCCCATATCGCAAGACCGAGCGAGTGCAGCAGCTCGAAAATTCGACGGTGCTGTAAGTGAATTTCGCCATCCGCGTCGAACTGCGCGGAGCGTATCAGACGCAGTTGCATTGTGCGGTCATAGGACAGCGAAACGGAGTTTTCCGGGAACTTCAACGCGTATTCCTCCGCCTTTTCCCATTCCTCCCAACACGCGTATAGCTGCACGAGATGGCTGTACGCGCACGAGATGTGCGTCATGTCGCCGCTGTAGCGCAGTAGCCGCTCCGCCGCCGCGACAGCCTCGGTTTTCACTTGCTCGGCGCGCGCGTCAGCGTCCGCGTCATGGTTGAGCACAGCGTCGGACTTCAACGACATTGCCACGCCTGTAAGCGTATACGTCGCCGTGTACAGCAGCGGCACGCTCGTCGGGTGGCGGTGTAGCGCGTCAATCAGCTTTTGATAGCCGCCGGGTATTTCGTCCCACACGTAACTGTCGAACTCGTCAACGATGGCGCGCACCTCGCGGTCGCGTATCGCGTCCATGCCGAGCAGCGTGTCAACGGCGCAGTCCAGCACCTCCGCCAATACGGGCAGCAGCGTAATGTCGGGGTAGCTCGAACCCATTTCCCATTTGCTCACAGCTTGCGGCGATACGTGCAGCAGCTCCGCAAGGTCGTCCTGCGTCAGGTCTTTCGCCCGCCGCAGACGCTTTAAGTTTTCAGATATATACAGCATTTTGAATCCTCCCAATATTCGCCGTCACGCGCCGACGTTATGGGCGTATTGTAGCAGAGAACAGGCGCAAAGTCGATAGCCGCCGTAGTTGAGTTCCGCGCAACCGCGCCGCTCGCAGAGAAGCTTCGCGCAGAGCAGCTTTACGGTTCCACGTTCCGTGGATAATTTGTCAAAAAAGCGTATGTGGACTTTTTCGCGCGGCTGCGATATGATTAACGCACGGTACCGAATTACTGGGAGGGTTACATATGCAAATACCAATCGGACAGAAAATCAGGGCGTTGCGCCGTGAGCGCGACTTGACGCAGGAGGAGCTTGCCGAATTGCTCGGCGTGTCGGTTCAGGCTGTTTCCAAGTGGGAAACGGGCGGGGGACTGCCCGACATCTCACAGCTGCCGCCGCTTGCGAGCGTTTTCGCCGTCAGCTCGGACGAACTGCTCGGCATAAACGTCGCTGACGAGGAAGCGGAGGTTCAGCGGCTCGTTGACGAGGTGTACGCCCCCGTGTGGCGCGGCGAAGTCGAGGACTCGCAAGGGTATATGTACGGCAAGTACCGCGAACTGCTCAAACGCTATCCGGGCAACCTCAACATTCTCTCGTCAATGCTCGGCAACGGCGTGAACATCTACAGCTTCCAGCTTGACGATAAGCCGGAGGAAAAGCCCGCGTTTCTCGCCGAAGTCGAGCAAATCGCGAACACGATACTCGCCCGCAGCCATGATGTGACGCAACTGATGGGCGCGCGGTTCTGGCTCCTGCGGCTGTACTGCGAGACAAAAGACTACGAAAAGGCGGAGGAACAACTCGCGAAATTCCCCGTCGGCAGGGACGGCGAAACTTACAATACCAAGAGTATGCAAAGCTGGCTGCTGTCCTCAAAGGGCGACTATGCCGCGCTTCAGAAGGTAAAGTCAGAGAACATAGCACAGGACGCGTATATGCTACTTCAGGAGATGACGCAGCTCGGCGGCGTTTATCACGGACTGAAGCGTCCCGACGACGCGGAGACGGTCTACCGACTGAACATCGCGCTCTACGAACTGCTGTTCGGCGGTGAGGAGTGGAGTTTGTCGGAGGCGACTGCCGTTGCGTATCAGTCGCTTTCGGTGTGCTACGCGCGGCGCGGTGACGCGGAGGGCGCGGTCGCAAACCTAGAAAAACACTTTGAGTTAATGCGGAACGGGAACGAGTAGTGCGGCAGGGTCGTGCGCCTGACTTCGCCGCTGTTTTCCGGCGTGGAGCAGGACCTTGCCGGCATGGTGAGCGTGTACTACGACCGCGAAGATTTTCTCCGCGTCTTGGGGTATCAGGCTTACGACGCAATCCGAGACGACCCGAGGTTTCAGGCGCTGTACGCTCTGGTGGACACGCTCGTCTGAGTGCGGCATGTGCGGTTATTGAGAGGTTGGGTAAAACAAAAAGACGTTGGTAATCAACGTCTTTTTGTGCGTTGTTCGGCTGCGCGAACCGTGATTGGTACGCCAGAAGGGACTCGAACCCCCGACCCACGGATTAGAAATCCGTTGCTCTATCCAACTGAGCTACTGGCGCGTATTTGCCCGCCGTTTCAAACGAGCCATGCTATTTTACAATGCGAAATCGTAATTGTCAAGACGCATTGTCGCAATTCCGCGCATAAGCTTGTCGGCGTCGGGAATTAGCCCGACGCCGACAGGTTTATTTACGATTGCCGAATGTACCTGATAATATCGCGGAACTTGGGCGGCTTGCCGTACATCATTACGCCGACGCGATAGATTTTCGCGCTGACCCAGCCGGAGCCGAACACATAGAAGCAGTTCGCGACAATCGCGATAACCGTCTGGTATACAGGCACCTCCGACATGCACATGCGAACGAACATCACAAGCGGCGAAAGGAACGGCACGAACGAGCATATCCGCACATACAACGCTTCGGGAGCCATCAGCGCGGAGATTGACACGAAAAACGTTACCATCACGAGCAGCATCGGCAGCGTTGCCGTTGAGCTTGCGTCCTCCATGCGGCTGACGGTCGAGCCCATCGCGGCGTACAGGAACGCGAACGCGAAGAACCCGAGCAGGAAGAACACAACAGCGTACACAAACAGTCCCGCGGAGAACGTCGAAGTGATTATCCCGCCGACGAGCGGGGAGAACTCCGTCCAACCCTGAAGGTTCACGCCGAGCACAATCGCGGCGGTCAGCATCAGCGCGCCGAATTGCGTAAGCCCCGCGCAACCCGTGCCGATAACCTTGCCGAACATGAGGTTAAGCGGCTTTGCGGATGTTATCAGCAGTTCCATAGCCTTGGAGGATTTTTCCGTCACGACGGACGTGAGAATCTGCTGCCCGTACAGAACCGTAGTTATATATACGAGCATGACGAGCGCGTAGGCGAGGATATAGCCCTGCAAATAGTCCTTGCCGACCGTCACGTATTCGCCGACGGCGACGGAGGACATAATCGCGACTGCGGCTTCGGGGTCAACGCCCGCCGCCACAAGCGTGTTCTGACGGTAAACGTCCTGAACCATGACGGGTATTATGGACATGTTGTCGTTTACCGACGCGATGCTTGAGGTCTTTTCGTACACACGATAGGTCAACCCGTCAATCTCAAGCGCGAGGTCAATCTCGCCCGCGTTAATCTCGGTTTCCGCTTCGCCCAGCTCGTCGCGATGCTGCCACGAATAGCCGGGAAGATACGCGGCGAGCAGCTCGTCGGCATACAGTCCCTCGGTATCAATTATAATCGCGCT
>JAISKH010000058.1 GCA_031261325.1 Oscillospiraceae bacterium | reverse complement strand
CTCTGTCGTCACGGGCAGCGGCTCCGGCGTACTCGTCGGCTCCTCCGACGGCGCGACGCGCGGCTCCGTCGAAATCTCTGGCGTTACCGTCGGTTCAGGCTCCGCACTCGGCTCCTCCGAGGGTATCGGTTCCGCCGATGGCTCGATAGTATTGTCATCGTTATCCGACGGGTCGGGTCCCAGCGACGGGTCCGCCGGCGACGGAATCTCGTCGGGTGTCCCCGGGAAAGTCAAATCCTCCGCAAAGCTCGCCACAATGCTGTGGCTCTCATTAACATTGGAGATTGGGCGCACATCAACCGCGCCGACGCTCACGCCGTCCACAAGCACGTCGTAAATATGATAGCCCCTGTTCGGCGTTATTGTGAACACCTGCGTCTCGCCGGGTCTGACGGGCACGCCGCCCGACGGCGAAATTGTGCCGTTCGCGCCCGCCGAAGCGGAAATTATGTAAACCTTAGAAGCAAGCGCGAAAGCCGAGAATTTCTTCACATGCAGCAGTATGTAGTCGCCTTTAATCTCAAAATACTCGTCAATCTCAGAATACTCGCCGTCAACCGCTTTCTTCGTTATCTGCTGCAACTCGCCCTCATGTATGCGATAAATCGTGTCAATTCCGCGCCCCTCCGATAGCTCCGGAACCGGAATAACAATCGTCAGCAGCTTGTCGCCGAGGTCGTGCACCAGACTGTCGCCCTCACCCGGAATAAGCAGCTCCCCGTCCTTGGCAAACCGCGACTTCGCAAGCGACAAATCAATAACCTGCACAACCTCCATGTCGGCGGCAACAAGCGAGAATTGACCGTCTCCGCCCGTCCCCTCGCCCGACTGCAAGTCGAAGTGCACCGCGCCGCCCTCGCTAACCAAATCAGCGTCCTCGCTCGTGTACGCGGTGTTGTTCTCGCCCAACTCAAACAGCTTATCAAGCCCGAACACCACAATATCAGGAGCGTTCTCTGTGACTTTCTTAACCGCGTTCTGCTTCGCGTTACTAACCGAAATGTTCAGCTCCTGCGCCTCATTGCCCGCAATCTTAACGCCGAACGTATTGCTGAAGCTCTCGGTTCCTATCTTCGCCGTGACGGTTATATTATAGTAGCCGTCAGGTAAATACAGCAATCTATATAACGTCGAACCCGAGAAATTGCGCAGAATCACAGGCGCGCTGATAAGCTCATCGCCGAACCGCGTCTCAATCGTGACGCTGTCCGCAACCTCATCAATCTCGCTCTTAATCACACCGAAAATCCCGCCCCAGTTATCAAAAGTCGGAACCGTGAACGGGTCCTTGCATATCACGCGCACGCCCGTCGTCAAGTTGTTAACAACAAGCCCGTACTCATACTCAACGCCCGCCACGAGCGGGATACTTGGGTTAACGGAATCCGCGTCGATGATTATATCAACGTCAAAGCCGTCTCCGTAGGTATCTTTATCTGTAAAAACCTTTACCCAACCATCACCCTTTAACCCGTCAAGGTCGGGGTCGGCTTCAATCCCCGCGTTGACAGGCTTAACGCGGTAAGCGAACGTAGATTTAAGCTCTGCGGGATAGTTGAACGTGTCAACCGTGACCGAGCCTTTAATGCGCACGGAACCGTCGCCCAGAATCGCGGGGTCCTCCATGACGATAGCGGGATAATAACCCCACTCTGCGCGCAGCGCAACGTTTTCAGTCGCAACGACAACAGCCCCGCCCGAATAAACCGTCGAGGGTGGCGCGATGTCTTTCCACCCGCGGAACAGATACGACTCGCGCTTGAGCGTGTCGTCAATATCGTCCTCAATGTTGTTGTCCTGATTATATGGTATCGCAAATCGGTATGCGTTCCAAGGGTAAGCGTTAATCGACTGCGGCACAGTTCCCGAGTCATTAAAGTTCCCGTCAAAGGTAACCGTGCGCGTGGGATAAGAGCCAATCAGCGAGTTGGCCAAATAATAGAAAACCACATGCAAAGCCGCGCCGCTCAACTGGTCATACTGCTCCGACTCAACAGAAACAGAAACCGTGCGCGTATCGTCAAACAAAGATTCGTAGTTCGTAAACGGAATCGTGAAGTTCGTTCCGCCGCTTGTGACAGCGGGTTCGGAGTACACGCCCAAGCCCTGAATGCCGCTAATCCGCGCCGCCACAGGTATGCGGTTGCCGCCGTCAATGTAATAGACCTCCGCGCCAATAGGCGTGTACCCGGTGCTTACGACGGAATCTAAGCTGAGGTCTGTAACCGATGGTTGTGTGCTGTCCAAAGGAATTCCCACCGTAATGTCGGTACGCCCCTCCGCAATGTTACCGTACGCAATCAGGTTCGGTTGGTAAACGAGCATCTCCGTGACAATATCGACGAGGTATGGCGGGTCTTCCGGCGCGGCGGAAGCAAACCCGAGCAGTAAGGCAGGCAAAATCATTAAAATAATGATAATCCCCGTTAATACGCGTCTTATTCCGCGCCAATTCTTCGGCGCGGTGTTTGTAACCATCGCTTCCTTTTTCATTTATCAATCCCTCTTCTATTCAAGCAAAACCTGACAACATTCGCGCTTAACTTAAAGCATCGCCACACGCGGCACTACATATAGTATTCAGCATAGCGCATTCGCTCAACCTGTCACTTACTATAATGTTTATGCTTCGATTATACGCCTAATCTCTCTATCGGTCAATAGATTCCCGTCGGAAATATTGTCATTTCTGAATTTTTGGTAAATATGTAGACGTATTTTTCCTTCGTAACCGCAAAACGTAACAACATATAACAAAAAAGAAACGGCACATTACAGTTTCCCGCAATGTGCCGCAATAAGTTACAGCAATTGATAACACTAGTGTCAAAACGCCAAACTCAGTCACCGATTTTCTTTTCTCTGTAAACTGAGCCTGTCGGCAATCATCGCGATAAACTCGCTGTTTGTCGGTTTTCCCTTGATATTCGAGACTGTGTAGCCGAAAAATTTTTGCAGCGTCTCCAAGTCTCCGCGGTCCCAAGCCACCTCAATCGCGTGGCGAATCGCCCGCTCGACGCGGCTCGGCGTGGTAAAGAATTTTCTCGCAACTGTCGGATACAATACCTTTGTAACCGCGTTGATAATGTCCATGTCGTTAATCGCGAGAATAATCGCCTCGCGCACGTACTGATAACCCTTAATGTGCGCCGGAACGCCAATCTCATGAATCACGTCAGTAACAACCGCCTCAATACTCACCTCGCCGCGCGCGGAACGCGCCGCCTGTGCCGACAAGTCGCCGCCGCCCCTCCGCGAACCGACGATTAGCCGCACGCGCGACAAAAACGCCGCCGAATCAAACGGCTTCTGCACGAAGTACGCCGCGCCCAAAGCGCTCGCTTCCGCAATCGCGTGCTCGCTCGCAAAGCTTGAGGTCACAATCGCCGCGGGGCGCGTCGGCTCCGGCATCTCGCCAATCCGCTGCAACAGCGACAAGCCGTCAAGCCCCGCCAGCACAAGGTCGCATATCAGCACGTCGGGACGAACGCTGTTGATATAAGCAAGCGCCGCCGCGCCGTCGCCCGTACAACCGACAATCTCAAAGTCGCCCTCCGCCGCAAACAGGTCTGTCAGTAATCCGCGGAAATCGTCACCCGCGTCCGCTATGATAATCCGTGTCTTGTTGTTCATAAAAAACTCCCCTAACAATTTTTTTCATCATAAATCCGCGCGTATCTTCTGCATGTTTCATAATCTATCACACTCGGACGAGCTTTGCAAGACGAAAAACAGTATTTTATGTAAAAAATTTTCTACTTTTTACCAACAACTTTCGACCGTTTTTCGTTTTACAATCCGTCTCCCGTTGCGCCGCAGTTACCCGCGCGCCGTGACCGAAAGTCCCAATGCCAAAATTCCCAAATTCTTTGCGTATGCGGGCGGAAATTGGGAAAGCGGAAGCGGGGAAGGCACCGTTCCTATTTCAATAGTATAACTGGGCTTGTCATATTTGTCAATAATCCAGTCCTTGTAACCCGCATTTCCTGACAAACTCGGCGTATCCTCGACGGCATACCCGCTAACCGCGCCAAATCGCTCCGCAATCTCGCGTCCGCGCGGCGGTTCCTTATCCTTATATTTCCAGTAAATTACTTCTCCCTGCGAGTGATACGAGATTGTCAGGTCAAACGGGTCCGAAACCGTCAGGTCATACATCGCGCGGCTCTCGGGCGCGTCCAACGGCGCGCTTCCCGGCCAGTCGCGCGGCGCGGGACGGTCAAACCCTTGAGCCGCTTTAATCTCAACCGCGTCCTGCCACCCCGCCGGATACTGCAAGTTCGGGTCAACGCCGACAATATTCGCTTTCCACCCGTCGGGGAACGCAATCGACGGAAAACGCCCCGCAATCGCGACCGCGTTGTCATATTCCGCGCCGTCGGTCAGCGCACCCGTCACGAGGTCAACCCCGTCGGGATTCACCATCGGCGCAAGCGTCAGCGTCGTCATCGCGAAAAGCGACCGCGCGTCAAGCCCGTAAATCCCGCCGCCCGAAACGAGAGCCTTGCAATAATCCTCCAAAAACTTCAGCAACAGCGTTGAGGTCAGCCACTCGTTGGCGTGGTGCGCCGCGTTGTAAAACACGCGGTTCGCCCCCGTACCGACCGCAATCGCGGGAATTTGCCGCCCTATAACGCTCCGCCCCGCCGCGCTCACGCGCAAAAACGGGTACCGCGCCTCCAACCCGTCAAGGCACAGCATCATCGCGAGCGACGTCATATGAATATTCGTCGGCACAACGTCAAACCATAACGGCACGGTAATCGTCTGCCCAATTTGTAAATTCCGCGGCTCCAACCTCGGGTTCGCCGCCAATATCGCCCCGACCTCCGTCCCGTATCGCTTCGCGACGTCATAAACCGTGTCGCCCGCGCGCACCGTGTAAGGCAGATACCCCGTGAGATAGGGCGTAAGCGCGCGCCAAGTGGCGGTGCCGACAATTCCGTCCCGCGCAAGCTCACGCGACGCTTGGAATTGCGTAACCGCGCCGCGCGTCGCGGTGCCGAACACCCCGTCGGCGGCAAGCTCGTGTCCCGTCCGCTCCAGCGCGACCTGAACAAGCTCAACCTGCGGGTGCCTGTCGCCGTATCTCAGAGTTTTGAATGTGTCCATAAAAGCGTATCCTTTCTGATATAACCAAATTTTCCGCAATCGCTTTGTCATTCTTCGCCAAGTTCTTTCTAAATCCCATGACTAAATTATGACAGCAATCCAGAAAAAAGACATAACCCGCGCAAAAATTCTACGGAACTCGCGCCGCGCTCTTTTTCCCAAACCAATCGAGCATTAAATTGTCACGCCGCCCGTCGCTTTTTCGGGCAATATTAGTCCTGTCGGCGGCAAACAAGTCTCGCCGACGCTGCAACCTCGGCAATTCCGCATAAATCGCAACAACCTGCATGGCGGCAAGTCCGCGGCGCACGTCCGCCGCCGCCACGCACGAAAAGGGGAAACAGATGGAAATTACAGCAGCCAACCCACAACACAAGCGGCGGCAACCCGCCTCTTATCTCAACAAAATAAAGCCGCTCGCGATGGTGCTCGCGGCGGTAATCGCAATGGCGTTCGCGCCCAACGCCGCCGCCGCGAACCTAATCGACGAACCGCGAACTCTCGTCCCGATGGGCAACACCGTCGGAATCAGCCTGAAAGCCGACGGCGTAATGGTCGTCTCCGTGCCCGATACATGCTCGGACGGCAAATCGCCCTCGCCCGCAAAAGCGGCGGGCATGAAGCCCGGCGACATCATAACCCGCATTGGCGCGTCGCGCGTCACCTCGGGCGACGAACTGAAGCGTGCGCTCGCGGCGGTGGACGGTACCTCCGTCGCCGTGCTCGTCTCGCGTGACGGCGCGGCTGTCCAGCTAAACCTCACGCCCCACGCGCAGGAGAACGGCAATCACACCCTCGGCGTAATGGTGCGCGACGGCATAAACGGAATCGGCACAGTAACGTACGTCGACCCCGCGTCGGGCGAATACGGCGCGCTCGGTCACTCCGTAAGCGACAACGAGACGGGGCTTATCCTCCCGCTCCGCACGGGCGAGATAACGAAAACCTCCGTCACGAGCGTTACAAAAGGTCAACCCGGCACGCCCGGTCAACTGCGCGGCATCGACAATACAGGCGCGGACATCATAGGCAGCATAACCGAAAACTCCGAACACGGCATCTTCGGCGTTATGGCGCAGCCCGAAGCCGCGCGGGACGCGCTCCCCGCCGCCGACGATTCGGAGCTGCACACGGGCGACGCGGTAATCCTCTCCAACGTCTCGGGTTCCGAAGTGCGCGAGTATAAAATCGAAATATCGCGCGTCTATTCCGGCGCGGAGTCCGACAGCCGCAGTATGCTCGTAACCGTAAAAGACCCCGAACTCATAGCCCAAACGGGCGGCATAGTGCAGGGCATGAGCGGCAGTCCGATAATACAGGACGGCAAGCTCGTCGGCGCGGTGACCCACGTGCTGATAGGTAACCCCGAAAAGGGCTACGGCGTGTCAATCTCCAAAATGCTCGACATGGCGGACGACCAAAAGCTCAACCTCGCCGCGTAACCGAGCAATACAAAATACGACGTCAAGGACGGGAAAGCCGCGTTTCCCGTCCTTTTCCGCGCCAAATTTACAGCCGCGCCGACGTTGACGCGCCGACGCGGTTATGATACAATATCCTTAAAATCTACTAAGAAAAGGAAGCGATATTATGGCAAAAGCGGTAATCAATGTTGAGGGCATGTCCTGCGAGCATTGCGTCAAAAACGTGACAAACGCCGCGTCCGGCGTACACGGCGTGTCCGCGGTCAAGGTTGACCTTAAGGGCGGCACGGCAACGGTCGAATACGACGAATCGGTCGCGACGCTTGACGCGATAAAGGGCGCGATTGTCGAAAAAGGCTACGATGTAGCGTAGCACCCATACATTATAACAAGGAGGGCGGCACATTGGATACAATCATTCTCGGCAGAACGGGTCTGCGCGTAACCGTCGCGGGGCTTGGCTGCGGCGGCTTCTCGCGCATCGGCATCACCAAAGGCGAAGCTCACGCGGCGGGCATAGCTCGCGCGGCATATGACGCGGGCGTGACTTTTTTTGACACCGCGACGGCATACGGCACGGAAACCGCGCTCGGGCAAGGTCTTTCCGGAATCAAGCGCGACAGCTACGTGCTGTCCACAAAGTTTCCATATCGCGGGCGGGACGGCGTTCTCGGCGCGGACGACCTGCGTAACACGCTTGAAAACAGCCTGCGCGCCCTGCAAACCGACTACATCGACGTGTACCATATCCACGCCGTGACAGCGGCGGATTACCCCTACGTGCGCGACACGCTCCTGCCCGAAATGCAACGCGCGCAGCAGCTCGGCAAAATCCGCTTCCTCGGCGTGACGGAGCAGTTCGCCGTGGACACCGCGCACGAAATGCTGCAAATCGCCCTGCCCGAAAACCTGTTCGACGTGGTGATGACGGGCTACAATATCCTGAACCCCTCCGCGGCGCGGCGCGTACTGCCGACGGCAATCGCAAACAACGTCGCGGTGCTCTGCATGTTCGCCGTCCGCCGCGCGCTGCACGACCCGGAGCAGCTTAAAACCGACCTCGCGCGCATAATCGAGCGCGGGCAATGCGCGGACGCGCTGAATCAAGCCCTACAAGCCGTGCCCGACGGCGACCGTTCGCGCGTGCTCGACTTCCTGCTCTCTCCCGAAGCCGCCGCGTCGCTCACCGAAGCCGCGTACCGCTTCGCGCGTCACACGCCCGGCATAACCGTCACGCTGACAGGCACCGGCAACCGCGAGCACCTCCTGCAAAACCTCGCGTCGCTCTCCCTCCCGCCGCTCCCGAGCGACGCGCTCGAGCAACTCAACGCCCTATTCGGCAGCGTCGATTGCGTCAGCGGACAATAGCCGATTAACCACAACTCAACACGGCGCTTGACCAAGGTCAAGCGCCGTCCCTGTCTATCAGGTATTGGTCAATCTCATTCGTAAGCGCCTTCAGCTCATTCGTATGGTTTCCGTCCTGAAAGTGAGCAATCAGCCCTTTCTGGGTTTTCAGCATCAACCGCTCGAACCGCTTTATCTCGCGGAAAATCTCGTCGTGCTCGTCAATCTTCAGCGTGTCGCGCCCCAGCACTTCCTCCACGTGAGCTTTCCACGTTTCAAACCGCTCCCAACGCTCGGTGTTCTCCGCCGCAAGCTGTTCCCGCAGCTCGTTAATTCGGCTCTCCAGCCGCTCAATCGGCGCGCCTCGGCGTTGCTGCCAAGCCGCGTAGCCCGTCAATATGGCAAATGCGCCGGATACAACCGACAGCAGTATCTGCACCCATGATATATCAATCATAAATAGTCCCTCCCGCGATACAG
>JAISKH010000063.1 GCA_031261325.1 Oscillospiraceae bacterium | reverse complement strand
GGTCAATCATACTTTTGGGGAGAGGGGGATTTACAACCTAATATCGCCGATTTTGATATAAAAAATTCGGCAAGAAAATACGAAAAATGTAACCTGTTTTGTAACAAAACACATTCTGTGAGAAATGCATACTTTTTTGTAACGTTTGTAACGAAAATAGACTACTTTCAGCAAAAAAGTGAAGATAGAGTCCGCTGACCGATTGGCGGAAAACAAAAAAGCAGAGCCGAAGTTCTGCGTGAGTATAAAAAAACGCCCATGTAACAATGTTAAAGAAATGTTACATTCGGCGGGAGAGGGGGATAAAATGCCGTTTGAACTGTATGAACACAACGCGATTGCGTATCGCGCGGCGTGCACCCTGCTCTCGGAGGACGGCAAAGCCGCGATTGTCCACCCGACAGGGACGGGCAAGTCGTTCATAGCTTTCAGGCTTGCGGTTGACAACCCGACGAAACGCGTCGTGTGGCTGTCGCCAAGCGAGCACATATATTCGACGCAGGTTGAGAACCTGAAAAAAGCGGGCGGCGAGGAGCCGCAAAACGTGAAATTCATTTCATACGCGAAATTGATGCTCATGGGCGACGGCGCGATTGCCGAGTTAAAGCCCGATTACATAATACTCGATGAGTTCCACCGCTGCGGAGCGGCGGAGTGGGGCAAGAGCGTCGAGAGGTTGCTGAGAGCGTTTGAGAGCGCAAAGGTGCTTGGGCTTTCGGCAACGAGCATACGTTACTTGGATAACCAGCGCGACATGGCGGACGAATTGTTTGACGGCAACATCGCTTCAGAACTTACATTGGGAGAAGCGATTGCGCGGGAAATACTGCCGGCTCCGATGTATGTGGCTTCGGTATATGCCTACCAAAAAGAATTGGAGAAGTACCAAGCGCAGGTTGACAACATCACGCGCGAGGCGGTTCGCGACGAGGCGCAGCGGAGATTCGACGCTCTGCGGAGGGCACTCGAAAAGGCGGACGGCGTTGACGAGATATTCAAGCGGCACATCACGGAGCGCGGCGGGAAGTACATCGTGTTCTGCTCGGGCGTCGCGCACATGGCGGAGATGGTTGCGAAAGCGGGGGAGTGGTTTTCAAAGATTGATGAAGAACCGAATATTTACGCCGTGTACGCGGAGGAACCGACAGCGAGCAAAGAGTTTGTCGCGTTCAAGAATGACGATTCGGAGCATTTGAAGCTGCTGTACTGCATTGACATGTTAAACGAGGGCGTGCACGTGGACGGCATATCGGGCGTAATCCTGTTGCGACCCACGGTTTCTCCGATAATCTACAAGCAGCAGATAGGACGCGCGTTGTCGGCGGGAGGTAACAATGTCCCGATAATCTTTGACATTGTTAACAACATAGACAACCTAAGCGGGATTGGTTACTTGGTCGAAGAGACGAGAGCCGCGTTCGGGCGAATCTACGGCACGGGCGACGGTGAACGAGATGTTGAGGATATTTTCCGAATTGTTGACGAGGTGCGCGACTGCCGAGCGTTGTTCAGAGAGCTTCAGGATTGCCTGTCGGTGTCGTGGGAAGCGATGTTCAACGCGGCAAAGGCGTATTACACTAAGAACGGCAACCTTGAGGTACCGAAGCGATATGTAACGGCAAACAATTTGTCGCTCGGCTCGTGGATTGCGACGCAGCGTCGTGTGCGTGTCGGAAAGACGCGCGGGCTGCTGGACGACGAGCAAATCAGGCGTTTGGACGGAATCGGAATGGTTTGGGAAAACCTCGGCGACGCGGCGTTTGACAGGGCATTCGGCGTTGCGAGAGAGTACTTTATAGAACACGGCAATCTTCTGGTGCCGAGCAGGTGCGTGTACAAGGATTTCGCGCTCGGCAACTGGATTGGGAACCTGCGAATGGGCAGGGATAAGCTGTCGGAGGACAGGGCGCGGCGGCTAGGCGAAATTGGTATGGTTTGGAATGCCTATGACGAGTATCGGCAGCAGGCGGTGCAGCACGCGGAGGAGTATTACCGCGAGTTCGGCAATCTCGATATAGCCAGCGGCTACATAGCGGAGGACGGCTTCAAGCTCGGTTCATGGCTCAGTCAGACGCGCACGCGCGGTCGCGAATCGCTCGACGAACAACAGCTTGAACGGCTTGACGCGATGGGAATGAAATGGGACAACAGGCGCGACGAGAAATGGGAACTGAAGTATCGTGAAGCGCGGCGTTATTATAAGGAGCACGGCGACCTTGAGGTACCATGCAGGTATGTGACCGAAGAGGGTGTGCTGCTCGGCAGATGGCTCGACAAGCAGAGGAAGTTGACGCATAGCGGAGACAGGTTGCGCAAGCTGTTGGCAATCGGTATGACGTTCGACAGGGACGACCCGTGGGAGGCGCGCTACACGCTCGCGCGGGGGTATTACGATGACAACGGGCACCTTGACGTGCCGCTGTCATATAAGGCGGAGGGCAACATCTGGCTCGGCAAATGGATTGCGGAGCAGCGGAAAGCGGTGAACGGTGAGAACCCGCCGCTGACTGACGAGCAGATTAAGAAGCTCGAGAAAATCGGCATGAAGTGGGCGACGATAACGGAGCGGACATGGGACGCGCACTATCACGCCGCGGAGGTTTTCTACCGCGAGCACGGGCACCTGCACATGCCGCTGAGTTACAAGGACGGCAACGGCATAAGCGTCTCACCATGGTTGTATCGGCAGAAGAAGCTGATGACAAAGGGCGGGTTGGACGAGGACAAGGCGCGTCGCCTGCGCGCAATCGGGGTGACTAGCGCGGCGGGACGACCGAGGAAACAACCCGCGTGCGAGGTCACGGAGCAAATATCGGCATAAAATTATTGCAAACACAGGGATTCTGTATTTTTGGAGGTTGATGTCATGCTGAAAAATATTGGCACAGGGAAGCTGAGTAAGCTGTTCGCGCTGCTGCTCGCAATCGCGCTGCTTATCGCGGTGGCGGCACTCAGCGCACCGCAGACTGTCGCGGGGGTTGAGGGCGAACCTGCGACGGAGTCTACGCAGACGCAGGAGGGCGAAATCGTCGTGCCTGTCGCGGAGGTGCCGGAGACGGTTAACGTGCCGTTCGTGAAGCCCGCGTATGTTGCCGTAGCCGATTATAATGAGGAGACGGGCGTGACAACGACTACGTATGGCATCGAGTTTAAGGTAGCGGAGCTGCGCGACGCGCTCAGCGAAAACGCCGTGCCGTTTGATGATTATTTCGGCGATTTACTGTTCTCACTACCGTATGAGGACCCGATTGATAGTCCGGACAGCTTTACCGCGCAGTATTACAATCAGGGGTGGTACCTGCTTGGTACTATCCATGCCATTGACGCGCTCGGGTATGAGACGGGTTCCGTCGCTTACCTCGTGTCGAACACGACGGCGAACCTGACGGGGTTGCGGTTCATCTTCATCACCGCCGACAACGAGGTCTTTACCGTGCACATTGATACATCTAAAACTAACGCGACGGCCAGCGCGACCGTTAAGGGCATGACCGCGAACACGACGGAAGAACCTGTTGCAACAGACGCACCGACTGCCGAGCCGTCTGTCGAGCCAGAACCCACTACTGCGCCGCCAATCGCTTCGGCAACGCCGGAGCCGACTGACGCTGTTGGATTGCCCGACGAAGAGCAGGGCGAGGAGACGACAGAAGCGGACGACACAACGAACGTTACAAACGAGGCGGACGACGCGACGGGCGACGAGCAGGGCGAAGAAACAACAACAACTACAACAACCGTTATCGACGACGAGCCTACCGCGCTGGCGGAAACGCCGACGCTCGCCGACGAGGACGGGGACGACGAGAAAAGCCCGCCGCCGAGCGCGCCCGCGCTGACGCTCGAGCCGACAATCGCGCCTACGCCCGAAGACAGCGAGGAGCCGACGGAAACGCCCGAAGCCAGCGCAACACCCACGCCCTCGGAGCCGCCAATCACCGTCACATTTGAAGTCTACTTTATCCCCGACGGCGAAGCGCAGTTCGCAACGCAGCTGGCTGACCCACCTGATGAGCCTGTAAACCATGACGGAGCTATCACAGTTACAGACCTTGAGGGGCTTGTGGACGAAGCCACTAACGGCGATATTACGATTCACACGCCGAACGACACGACTAATGTTGTTGTTGCGAGTGTTGTGATTGATGAACAGACGGGCGACGGTGATGTTGACTGGTCAGGGGAAACATTCGGCGACGGTGAGGTTAAGACTAAGAAGCAAGTGGAAGCCGCGTGGCCGACTACGGGCGGCTTGTATGACCCTGACGGTACAGTATTTGTAACAGTCAAGCCCACAGAAGCTGTTGCGAGTTATACAGGCGTAATACCCGCAAAGACCAAGTACTTCAAAGTGACACTCGCCGCGGCGGCTAGGGGGTATGGGTTAACGCAGGAGATTCCCGTTAGCGCGACTGGACATTGGGAGTACTCTTCACAACCGGGGTGGTCAGAAGGTACATATGCAGCTGGTAGTATTGTTTCGTATGAAGGTAAGATATACACTACTCAATATGGTACTCATGGAAATACAACCATATATCCCGGACAAACAGGCGGATGGGGATTCAATAATCCGTGGGCAGAATTTACTGTAACAGGAACACCAGCTACATTCGTTGCAGGAAGCAACGGTGGGTGGGGATATTATAATAACACAGTCGTGACTGGTAGCGATGGGAGAAGATATATTAACTCTAGCGGTAACTGGAACAATACTGACCCAATATTACTAAACGGTTGGACAGAAGTGCAGTATTATGTACAACCTAACTCAGAGATAATCCCCGCGTCGGCTCGGTCGCCGTTTGAAGCGGGTACACCTATCACAGTCACCGACGACATCACTAGTAACTACTATGTCGTGCAACCCGCACTTACGGGTTTAACTAGTCCGCTTTCGGTATCGGGTAACTTAGTGACGTGGAACGCGAAGTTGGAGTTCGATGAAGATGCGTGGTTTGAGGAGGACAATGACGGGGAATTAGTCTTAAAGACTAACGACCATGAGGTGTCGTACATTATCTCGTTGACTGACGAGGTTGAGAATGTTGGCGGAACGTTCGAGACGGGTACTGCGACGGCGGTGTTTACTCCGGCGTTTGATACGGTGAATCTGACTGATGTGAATAATAAGAATTTCAATACGTTCTACTATGATAAACCGGGAAAGACAGACACAACGATAAAGGTCAATATGATAACTACTGTAAAACTTTATGATGGCGAAGGGAATGACACGGAGAATGTGTCTTGGCCAACCGGTGCCGGAGGGTTTTACCAAACTCCTAACGTGGCTGGCACGGATTGGTGGGGGAATCCTACTGCCGCAAGTCCCTACTTTTCCGATTTGTGGATAGAGGGCTTGGATGATTTAGTAGGCTCGTTGTTAGATACTCTAGAAAAAACTATAGAGATAGAGGGCGTAAAATACTACCAAGTGTTTCATACTACCGCATGGTATGGTGGATACAATACCGCTTTTGTTGGCACAGACGGAACTACTTACATGACCGGTCAACATTATAGGTCAGTTCCGGTAGATATAGTAACAGGAACGGTGCAACTACTGTGGCAAGCGGCGCTAGCAGATATAGACTTTGTAGTGGTTTACACACCGACAAGCGGTCCAACGAAATACTTTACGATTGACGATGTACTGCTAGAACAAGGAGAGAAAATAGGACCGGTTTCTAGTGATGCTCTCGAGAGTATTACGTGGACGGAATGGCACCAAGCTACCCTGCCAGATGTCGAAGAGATACCAGATGACGAAATACTGGGCAAATGGCAAATTAAGAATATCCTAGGTAGTGCCGTGACACAAACACTCAACACTCTGCCAAGCACGGGCAAGATTACTCAACGCATACCGCTGTCGGTATACACCTTTGACGCGACAGACGGCGAATGGCTGAACGGCGTAACATTTACGCTATACAACGGTACAGATACGACAACAACGCCGATTGGTACATACACAACGGGCGTAGGGGTTTCGCCTGATACAAGATACGCGTTCTTTGAGCTGCCGTATCTGGCGGCGGGTACCTACACGCTGAAGCAGACAATGCAAGAGGGTTACGAGCCGAATGAAACGATAACTTTCACAGTCTCGGGCGCGGCAAATCAGGAACATATAACCGATGTATCAGATGACTGCGACGCAGAGTTTTATTGCTCGGGTTATGTGCTCTTCGTCTGGAACACACGAATCCCTAACGGGACAATCGCGATTAGTAAGACCGTTGACGCTTCGACAATCTATGCCGCTGCGCATGGTGACGCGACGTTCTTGTTCGAGATTACGGACGGCACAGGTAACAAGTGGGTGCGCGAAATCACGGTTAACAGCGCGGGTACGGGCACGGCAACGATTGACGGTCTGGACACGACAAAGACCTACTCGATAAAGGAACTCAAGTCATCGCGGTATAGTGTGAGCGAGTGGATTGTTAACGACGATGACGAGGACACAGGCGCAACGGACACCGCGACGGTCACAGCGTTCCCGTTTAAGACGGACGACGAGGATAAGTTGCCGCTTGCAAAGGTGGACTTCACCAACAGCAAGGACAAAAACTTGTACCTCTCTGATACTGATGTTGCGGTCAACTACTTCTCGGTAGGCTAACACATGAGGAAAGCAATATCTACTGTTTGCAACGTGTTGGGGACTTTGATTCTGGTTGTTATCATCTTTGCGGCGGGCGGGATTCTGCTGCTGCAGGTGATGGGCAATAAGCCGATGGGGATTCTCTCCGGCTCAATGGAACCCGCGTACCACGTCGGCGGGCTGGTGTTCATCAACAGCCGCGTGGAGCCGGAGCAGGTTGCCCCGGGCGACGTTATCGCTTACTACATCAGCGAGGAAACCGTCGTCACCCACCGCGTCGTTGAGGTGCACGCGGCGGAGCGCGAATTTACCACCAAGGGCGACAACAACGAATCGGGCGACCTCGCACCCGTGCCGTTCGACGCGATGATTGGGCGCGCGTGGCTGCATATCCCGCGGGCGGGCACGCTGCTGATGAACATGAAAACCCCTAAGGGCGTCGGCGTCGGCATCATTACCATAGCGATACTCATAGTGCTGTTCGTGGTGCCTGTTATCCTAGCGCCGCCGAAACGGGAAATTACCGAAACGGCGGATACATCAACAGGGAAAGGAGATGGCAAAGATGAAAAAGAATAGGCTCGGGAAATTGAGGCGGCTGCTCTTGCCACTGTCCGCGATATTGCTTGTCTCATGTCTGGTCGTGACGGTGACGCTCGCGCTGTACGTGGACACAACCGAAGCGGCGACGAATACCCTGACGCTGGGTGATGTTGATATTAGTGTGTTTGAACCCGATGGAACAGAGTATACAATCACCGAGACAGAGGGCGTTTACAACGCGATTAGTAAATCACCGAGCGTACAAAATGACGGCTCCGTTCCTGTGTATGTTCGCATTATCCTAGGCGGCGGCGACAACTTCACATTTGATTACGACACAACGAACTGGGTACAGGACACGAACGACGCACATGTCTACTACTACAGGCACATACTTCAGCCCGGAACGGAATCTCGCACACTAACTCCGCTGTTCACGTCTGTAACGCCAAAGCCAAACGTTGACGTGACCGACCTGAACCTCATCGTCTACGCTGAAGCCGTCCAGACCTGGGTTGCAGGCGCAACCGACGCAATAACCGCATTCGCAGCCATCGCATAACACGAAAGGAGAGATATACAATGAAGAAGAAAACCCTGTTACTTATCATCGCAGCCGTCTTGGTTGTCTCTATCGCAATCGGCGGCACACTCATGCTGTTCACGGCGTATACGCACACAGCAACCAACGTCGTGAAGCTAAGCTCCGGCATAGACATCATTACGCAAGAACTCGGCGGGCATCTTAACCCTGTAGATGGCACGGCTATCACAAGCGGCACGGAATATCAAGGTACATATAAGGATATTGATACTTCTTGGGGCGGTCTGGAGCTAACGGCACTACAACCTAAAGAGGTTATCGCAAAGCAACCTCGCGTTCGCAATGCCGAAAACAGCGAAAACGCCTACATAAAGGTTACTGTTGACTTCGCGGACTTCGCAGATAACTTTGATTTAGTCGCCGCTGATTTTCTGATAACCGATTACCTCAAGACGTTCACAGGCACAAGCTCGCAGAACATAACGAACTGGACTTGGTTCCAAGACACGACAACCAAGACGCTGTACACAGCTTATTACACAACAGGCGGCACGTTGACGGCTCTCGCGCCTAATACTGCAACCGCAGAGCTTTTCACAAACGTAAAGGTTCCGGATATTGATTTAGAGGGCTACGATTCCGATAACGAGATAAGCGGCGAAATCGAGATTATTGCTTACGCCGTACAAGCCGATTGGAACACGCCCGACACAAGCTCACTAAGCGGGCAAGCAGTTTACGAAGCATACTTCCCCACCCCCGAAGCATAACCCACGTATATCACGGCTTGTAGGCCGGATATAGATAGTCCACCAAAAAATTTATAACAGAAAGAGGAAACACACATGAAAAAGAAACTAGTACTCGGAATCATCGCGGCAGCCCTCGCGCTGTCCCTCGCAATCGGCGGAACATTGATGCTGTTTACGGCTTCCACAGACACCGCGACCAACGTCGTTACCCTCGGTAATGTCAAAATCGAGCTGCAAGAATGGGGCGGCTATGACGAAGATGGCGATGTTCTCGTTACAGATTGGACGAAAATTGAAGATGGCGAGTTCGAGGGCATAGAATGGGTTGCAGAACCCGGCGGCACAATTAACAAGCATACGCAAGTTGAAAATACTGGCGCAAACGCTGCATATGTTGCTGTTCGCGTTGATGTTGAGTACGACATTGAAGAAAAAGCAGATATTGCAACACTCGGATACCTGCTTGGACTCAACAATGCGGGTCTAACAGGCGGCACATTCGTTCCTGACGGCGATTATACTGCTGGTGAGTTCTCCGGTTGGTGGGTTTATACCGCCGATACAGCCAGCAATGATTTATCAGTAAAGGACACGCCCGCTGCGCTGGCTAAAGACGGTGTATTTTCGCTAGTGAACCCCCTTACGATTCCTTCTTCTTGGATTTCAGAAAATGCTGAGCTGTCGATTGAGTTCACGGCATATGCAGTCCAGACACAAAACCTTGAAGCAACCGCTATAGCGTCCCTCGCAGCTTTCATAACGTTCATCGAGTCTACTTTCGATATCGGTGCATAACCCATAACCAACAACAACGCAACTACATAGCAAAACAATAATTGTCAATTATCAATTGTCAATTGTAAATTGACAGGACGGGGGAGTTTGATGAAAAAATCAATAAAGAGGTTGGCTGCCGCCGTGCTGTCAGTAATCCTTGCGCTCACGGTGTGCTCCGGCGCGGCTCTCGCGGCGGGAACCGAACTGACCGGCAGCGGTGCGGAACAAACGTTCGCGCCGTGGGGCGGTACGGCGGTTAAGACCTATAAGTATGGTACTGACCAGACGATTACAGACCTGTTCGGCGATGCGACGAAAAACCTTGCCCCGGGGGACACGGCGAGCACGACGGTTACGCTGACAAACAACGCGACCGAGGCCGTGACGTTTTACCTCCGCGCAACGCCGATACGCAAAGAGAAAGCCGTGAACCTGACCGAGCCGAAGAGCACCGACGGGGACGGGAGCGACTTCCAAGACAAGACGGCTAATGATGACTTGCTTGACTTGGTGACGATTGTGATTGTGTCGAACGAAGCTTCGCCGAGAACGCTGTACAACGGTAGGTTGAACGGTTTGGATTCGACGTTCTACGGACCACCCAATACAACCAACGAATCGCCGATACCGATTGGCACGGTTTCTTCGGGCAGTTCGGCGTCGATTACCGCGACGATTACGATTCCCGAGAGCTTGGGCAACACGTATCAGGATACGCTGACGGCGTTCGAGTGGGTGTTCTACGCGTGGATACCCGACCCTGTGGACAGCCCGACGCCGCCGGATTACCCCGGCGACCCGTCGCCCGCAGTCTCGCCCGCGGTGTCGGTTGAGCCAACGCCGGAGCCGACAGAATTCACCGAGCCTACGATACCTTTAGGGCTAATGACACCGGAACCGACGCAGCCGCCTGTGGTGGACTACCCCACGCCGCCGACTCCTCCGGTGATTGACCTCGAAGAAGACGAGATACCGAAACCGGAATGGGTCGTGGTTAACCCGAAAACGGGTGACAATGGGTTCGATACATGGACGGTGCTTATGGGAACAACGCTGACGGTGCTGGTCGTGTGGCTGGTCGTCGCGATTGCGAAGAAGCGCAAGGAAGTCAGAGACTAAAGCGAAACAGTTAAGCAAGGGCGCGAGTAATCGCGCCCTTGTTGTTGTGTTGGTTTGGGGGGAAATAGGCAAAGTGATGGGCGGTCTTGCGACCGCCCGTTGTGCTTTGTTGGGGTGTTATGCTTTGCGTTTCTTGGTTGTGAGGACTGTCGCCGCCGCGCCGATTACGGCGAGTGCCGCCCAGAGCGCGACGCCGCTGTCGCCCGTTTTCGGGGGAGTGGACTTCGGGATTGTATATGCGGCGGAGTTGGAATCAGCGTCGTCGCCGCTTGCTTCGGACTGCGCGATGGACGGAATGTCGTCTGTCGGGGCGTTGTCCGCTTCGGGTTCGGACGGAATGGGCGTGGGTTCGGGGGCTGCTGTGGCTGTCGGGGCTGTCGTTGCGCTTGTGGTTGTGGAGGAGGAGGAACTGCCGCCGATAGTGCTTGTGCTGCCGTTTGAACCGCTGCTTGCGGGGATTGAGGTTTCAAGCGCGTAGGTGGAGAAGTTTCTGGCGTGGACTATGAGCCAGTTGCCGACTTGCTCGAAGTATTCGCCGTTCGCGTTCGGGGAGGTTGTGAGCTTGTCTACGCGGGTTTGCAGGCCGTAATCGTGGTTGCGGTACACGGCAATTACGCCGGTTGAGCGCAAGCTGCTCGGTACCTCGAACGCGATTGTCAGCAGCTCGGGAAGCTCGGTCAGGTGCGTGTGCTGCGTGCTGATGCTGCCGTAAGGCGTTATGTACTTGTCAACGTCAACGTCGAAGAAGTATTCGGCGCGCGGTGCGCCGGACTTGATTTGCCTGATTGCGGCTCTGTCCTCTAGCGCCTTTGCGCTCGTGCCGCTTTCCTCGGCGGGGGAGACTGTTACTAGAATCTTTACGATGCCGCCCGCGTTTACTGTGTTTGTGTCGGAAGCGGTTATCAGGCTCTCGATGCCGCCTACGGAAGCCTTGGGTGCGCCTTGGGTTACGTCTACAACTGTGGAGAGCTTGCCTATGAACACGATGTCAGCGACTGTACCAACCAGTTTGCCGTCTTTAATCTGTACGCCGCGCGTGATTGTGGTGGCTTTGTCAATTTTGCCGTCGCTGCCGTAGAGGTTCGCGACTATATTATAGAAGCCGTCGGGCAAGCCGGAGAATTTCACGGTCGCGCTCTCGCCCTTTGCAATGTCCAAGTCCTTTGACGCGGAGCCGCTTATGTAGCCTGTCTCGCCCGCGGTGAGCTCGTCCAGCGGCGTGGAGCCTTTTTCGATTGTTATATTGACCTTAATGCTTGTCTGTGTACCGTTGTCAACGACGACGCTGACGGAGCCGCCGACGGAGGAGGAACCGCCGCCGCCCGCTATGTCCTCAAACGTTTCGCCGCCGGGGAGGTAGTCGGTAATGCTTTCAACGTCCGCGACCATTTTGACCATATCTTCGGGAGTTGCGGGGACTATCATTGAAAACAGTCCTAGTCCCGCGAAGTATGCGTCATTCGGCTTTGTTGGGTCATTTGGGTCTGCGTAACCTGTGCCGCCAATGGGGAAGAACATCGGACGAACCAGTTCGCGGTCGATTGTGAATACGTCAGGGTAATCAAAATCTTCGGGGTATTCCGCAAACATAGCTTCAAAATCAAGTGACCCGTTCTCTAGAGCCAACCCATAGAGATTTGCACGTATTGACGCTTGCGTCGCGCCATCAGGCAAATCAACAGGATTGGTAAACGCTAGTAGCTGTAGATTTACGCAACCGATAAATGCCGGAAAACGCTCATGACCGCCTTGATTCCCCTCATTATAGCCCTCAATATTCATTAGGCTGATGTCGTTGTCAAAGCGAACAGCGAGTAGGTTAGGTAAAAACCCGAATGCGCCATTGCCTATGCTAGTTACGTTTCTGGGAATAATTAAGCTAGAAAAAGTTGCAAATTCTGTAATGGGTTTTGTTCCGACGTTGTTAAAACGCGAGATAAATGCAAACTGACCGATAACTTCCAGTTTTTCAGGTAAGTTCAGCTCTACCAATTTGGTGCTGCTAAATGCATTATCACCGATTATTTTGAGTTCAGAACCGGTTTCAAAAGTTATATGTGCAAGTGGGCTTTCGGTAAATACGCGTTCTCCAATTACAACATACTCTTTGGGAATGAATACACTTGTAAAAGATGTATTGCGAAACGCGCCTTCACCGAGCGTTAAATCGGGAGTAATCGGAACGTCCAAGTGACCGAATAGTGCTTGACAACTCTCAAATGCGTGATTACCTATGTAGCCGTCAAAATCGGACAAGTCAAGTTCAATTTTGTAAGTGTCCTGCCATAGCGGGTTATCATCATTTGAATCCATGCTGTTAAAATGCGGATTCGTAATTGTTCCGTTGCCGATTATTTTCAATTTTTTTACTTGGGAGAAGTCAATGGACTTAATTTGCTCTTTCCACCAATCAGGAGGAGCGGGAGGATAGTTTGCAGTACTAAGTATGTTCGGAATATCGCAGTTGTTCCAGTCGATAACCAGTACGCCGTTAGGGTCAATGGGTGAGACTATCGGATAGTTGGGCGGCGGGTCTTGCGCTTCCGACGCGGCGGCGTTTAGCGTGGGTAGGAGTACGAGTATCAATGCAACCGCGACGATTGCGGTGAGGAATTTGCCGAGTTTGGTTTTCATAAATAATCCTCCAAGTTAAATTTTCTCGTTTGAGGTACCTCAAACGGCATAGAGGGCGCGCCCTCTATGATATGCATTTATATACATGCATGAGCTAATATTAAACCGCGAGGTCACGTTGCGCAACAACAGAGCAGTTACAAATTGGTGAATTATACCGTAACCGTTGTATCCGAATTGTGACAGGTTGGCTTCTTGACAGCGCGTTCGGGCGCACATATAATACGTTACGAGAGGGGTGAGCGCGTGAGGAGTATACTGATAATAGAGGACGACAGGACGATTCGCGAGGAGCTGAAGTTCCTGCTTGAGAAGTACGGGTACGCGGTTAGCGCGGCGGAGGATTTCGGCGATATTGTAACTTTTGCCTTGGCGGAGAACCCGAATTTGATATTGCTGGACATAAATTTGCCGTTTTACGACGGCTACTACGTGTGCCGCGAGTTGCGCAAGCGCACGAAAACGCCGATTATCGTGGTGACAAGCAGGAGCGGCGACATTGACGAGCTGATGAGCATGAATTTGGGCGCGGACGATTTTGTTACAAAACCTTACAATACGCAAATTCTGCTCGCGCGAATTGAGGCGGTGCTGAACAGGGCTTTCGGCGCGGCGACGCTACGCCACGGCGAGCTTGTGTTGGACGTTGCGAGAAGCGCGGTAACATTCGGGCAGCGCGGCGTTGAGCTGACGAAGAACGAGCTGAAGATTATGCGTTTGCTGCTCATGAGCGGCGGCGCGATTGTCTCGCGCGATGAGATGATGAACGAGCTGTGGCAGTCGAACGAGTTTGTGGACGACAACACGCTGACGGTAAACATCAATCGGTTGCGCAAAAAGCTCGCGGACATAGGCGCGGCGGACGGGATTAAAACGAAGCGCGGGCAGGGGTATTCGCTATGAGACTGTCGGATTACTTGCGGGACAAGGCGTTCTTCGTTGCTTGGAGCGTCGCGGTCGCGGGGTTCAGCGCGTTCCTGCTGTATATGGTGGACGCGAATGTGTATTTCGCGCTGTTCGTGCCGTGCGTATATTTGGTAGGGGCGGCGCTGTCGCTTGTGCCGGAGTTTGTGCGTAAGCGGAGCTATTACAGGGAGTTGCGGAGCACGCTTGACGGGTTGGACAAGAAGTACCTGCTGTCCGAGCTTGTTGAGGTTGCGAGCTTCGCGGAGGGTAACATCTTGCGCGAAACGCTGAAAACCGTGAGTAAGGCGATGAACGACGAGATTTCGCGCCACAGCGCGGCGTCCGCGGCTTACCGCGAGTACATTGAGCTGTGGGTGCACGAGATTAAAACGCCGATTGCGGGCGGCAAGCTGCTCTGCGAGAACACGCGGAACGCGCGGCTGTCGGCGGAGCTTGAAAAGATAGACAAGCTCGTGGAGCAGGCGTTGTTTTACGCGCGGAGTAACAACGTGGAAAAGGACTATATCATCAAGCGCGTCGATTTGTCCGAGCTTGTCAGCGGCGTTCTGCGCAAGAACGCGCCAGACTTGATTGAGCGGAAAATCAGCGTTGAAACGGCGGAGCTTGCGCACATGGTGCTGACCGACGGCAAGTGGACGGACTTCATATTGCAGCAATTGATTGACAACGCGGTGAAATACGGGTGCAGTCGGTTGCGGTTTTACGGCGAGAGGAGTGCGAACAGCGTCACGCTTTCCGTGCGCGACAACGGCGCGGGTATTCCCGCGCAGGACTTGCGGCGTGTGTTTGACAAGGGGTTTACGGGCGAGAACGGCAGGCGATTCGGGCGTTCGACGGGGTTGGGGCTGTACTTGTGCAAAAAGCTTTGCGTTAAGTTGGGATTGGACATTTCCGTCGAGTCGCGAGCGGGGGAGGGCACGACCGTAAAAATCGTGTTCCCGCGCAGCGAGATGTACGAGCCTTACAAAAATGTAAGCTTGCCGTAAGGTTAATCTATGGCGCGCGACTTTGGGATAAGGTATGATGAACACATCTTAAAGTGCTGTGGAGGTACGGAGCATGTCTATAATTTTACAGGCGCAGAACGTTGAAAAGTATTACGGGAGCAAGAACAACCTGACTAAAGCGCTCGCGGGTGTGAGCTTTGAGGTTGAAAAGGGCGAGTACGTCGGCATAATGGGAGCTTCCGGCAGCGGGAAAACCACGCTGCTGAACTGCATATCCACGATTGACGCCGTGACCGCGGGGCACATTTTCATTGGCGGCGAGGATATTACCGCGCTGAAGCCCAAGATGCTCGCGCAGTTTCGGCGCAGCGAGCTGGGTTTCGTGTTTCAGGACTTCAACCTGCTCGACACGCTGACGGCTTATGAGAACATCGCGCTCGCGCTGACAATTATGCAGCGTCCGCCGAGCGTGGTTGACGAAAAGGTACATGAGGTCGCGGGACTGCTTGGGATTGAACACGTTCTGTCCAAGTATCCGATACAAATGTCGGGCGGGGAGAAGCAACGCGTGGCGAGTGCGCGCGCGCTGATTACAAACCCGTCGCTGATTCTGGCGGACGAGCCGACGGGCGCGCTCGACTCCAAGTCCGCGCGTATTCTTCTGGAGAGTTTCCAAAGGCTTGTGCGCGACATCAACACGACGATTCTGATGGTGACGCACGATGCGGTTGCCGCGAGCTATTGCGACAGGATACTGTTCATTAAGGACGGGCGGCTGTTCCACGAGCTTGCAAAGGGCGAGAGCGCGCGGAAGGAGTTTTTCGACAAGATTATTGATGTTATCAGCCTTTTGGGAGGTGACGACAATGATGCTGTCTAAGCTCGCGTTCCGCAATGTGCGGAAGAGCTTTCGGGATTACTTCATATATTTCATCACGCTGACCGTCGGCGTGTGCATATTCTATGTGTTCAACTCAATTGAGAGCCAGCAGTCCATGATGGTGATTACGCAGTCGCAAGTTACGGCGTTGCAGACGGTTAACAGGATAATGGGGATAGTCTCGGTCTTTATCTCGGTAATTTTCGGGTTCCTGATTCTGTACGCCAATCGGTTTTTAATTAAGCGGCGCAAAAAAGAACTGGGCATTTACATGACACTCGGCATGGAAAAGGGGCAAATCTCGCGCGTGCTGATGATTGAGACTGTGTTTGTCGGCGCGTTCTCGCTGCTCGCGGGGTTGCTCTTGGGCGTGCTGCTGTCGCAGGGACTCGCGGTTGTTACGGTGCGGCTGTTCGCGGCGCGATTTGCGAGCTTCCGCTTCATATTCTCGCCGTCCGCGACGCTGAAGGCGGTGCTGTACTTCGGGATAACCTTCGCCGTCGTCATTGCGTTCAACGTATTTATGATAAGTCGGCAGAAGCTGATTCACCTGATTTACGCCGACAGGAAGAACGAGAGCTTTAAGCAGCCGCGACTGCTGCTGTCGGTGGGTCTGTTCATCGTCGCCGCGGCGTGCTTGCTTGTCGCGTATGCGCTGATTAAGGACAACGGGCTGTCGCGGATTGACGCGGAGTTTTGGGTTTCGATTGTTCTCGGCTGCGTCGGGACGTTCCTGTTCTTCTTCTCGCTGTCGGGCTTTTTCCTGAAGCTCATTTCAGGGTGGAAGCGCGTATATCTGAAGAACCTGAACATGTTCGTCCTGCGGCAGATAAACAGCAAAATCAACACGAGCTACATCTCAATGACGATTGTGTGCCTGATACTGTTCGTTTCAATCAGCACCTTTTCGGTGGGAATCGGCATATCGACCGCCGCGACGGGCGAGCTGGAGAAAATCACGCCGTTTGACGCGTCGTTTCGGTTGCGGCTTTCCGAGGCGATATATAATGAAGCAGGCGAGTTGATTGATTTTCAAAACGTTCCCGTTGACCTGCTGCAAGAGCTTGCGGCGCGCGGCATTGACGTTAAAGCCTTTGCGCGAGAATACGCGGAGATGGATTACTACGCGCCGTTCATAACTTTCCGCTTTGACTGGTTCGGCGAAGAGTCCGTTTGGCAGGCGTATGTCGTCAAGCTGTCGCAATACAACGCGCTGCTCAAGTTGCAGGGCAAGGAGCCGCTGACGCTGGGCGAGGACGAATTTGCGGTCAACTCCGCCTACGAGGGGTATAACTGGCAGGAAACTCTTGCCGCGTACTTGGAGGTGAAGCCCGACCTTGTACTGAATGGCAGGACGCTGACGAACGCGGGTATGCTCCGCAACGCGCTGGAAGTGAGCTTTACGGCGGATAACGACGGCATAACGATAGTTGTGCCCGACGACGCGCTTGACGGGCTTGTCGCCGCGACAAAGACGCTGCACATGAATTACCGCGAGCCTGCGGACGAGAGCGAGGAGCTGTGCAAAGCCGCGTTCGGCGGCTTGGACTTGACGAATGACGGGCTGAACATCAGCATGTATCGCGAGCTGACGACGAAGCTTGTCGTGTATGAAGCGAGCCGCAACACGTCGGCGACGGTCGCGTATCTCGCAATCTATATCGGCATTGTCTTTCTGATAATATCGGCGGCGGTGCTTGCGATTACGCAGCTCGCCGAAGCGGGGGACAACGCGAGGCGGTACGGCTTGCTGACGAAAATCGGCGTTGAAAACGGCATGATTAACAGGGCAATCTTCGCTCAAATACTGATATATTTCGGCGCGCCGCTTGTCTTGGCGTTGGCGCACGCGGCTGTCGGCATCTCGGTCGCCGGCAACATCGTGGCGCAATTCGGGCGGCTTAACATCTTGCGCGACAGCTCGGTTACGGCGGCGATTGTCATTGCCGTTTACGGCGGGTATCTTGTCGCGACGTATTTGGGGAGCAAGAGCCTTGTGAAAACGCGATAAACGCAGTTAAAACGCGGCGCTCGTTTGAGCGCCGCGTCTTTGTGTTATTCTTGCGCGCTTTAGGCGCGTTGGGAGCGGTCGTAGTCAAAGCCGTAGTCGGGGTTGAGCGGCGCGGGCGCGATTTCGACATAGACGACGGCGTTCGGTTTGAGGGTTAACTCGACGGTTAGCGTATCGTTTGCGTGGGCGCGGCTTGACGTTACGATCGGAACGGCGTGCTCGCGCAGCAGCGTGAGTTGGCGGGTTGTTAGACTTGGCGGTTCGCCCATGTCGTGCCACAGCTTCTGCGGGTTGCAGGTTTCGCCGTCCACCGTCCGCGCTATGACGCTGTAGTCGCCGTCCGCGGGCAGGTTCAGCGCGATTTGCGCGGACTCCGACGCGCCGCCTGTTTGCACGTTCCAGAGCACCGCGCGGTAGACGTCGCCGTCCTTTACGACAACCGCGTCGTCCGTGCGCAGGACGCAGGGCGCGTCTTGCAGCTCCTTAAAGAACTGAAACGCGTAGAACGCGGGCTTGGGGATACAGCCGTTCGCGACAAGCCCGAAGCCGCCGTGGAACGGCGTGAACGGTACGCCCTGCTCCTCAAAAACGTCGCCGAACGTCCAGTAGGAGTACGACGCGCTCTCGTCGCCGAGTTTGGACAGCAGGAACGCGAGATACGCGGCGTTTAGGTTCGTGTCATGCAGCGGCGTTACGGGGGAGTAAGAGGTGTTGAACTCCGTGACGTGCATTTCCATGCCGCGGAACTCGTCGTATTCGTCGATGATAACGCGGGAGCCTTTCGTCTCGTCCGTCGCGTTTGCGAGCGCGCGGAGCTTCGGATAACCGTAATGCCCGACGGGTTCGGGATACTCGATTGTGTACAGGTGGCGCGTGATGAAATCGAGCGGGAGCTTCTCGTCGCGGCAGAAATCGAGGAAGTCGCGCAGCCAGCTCGCGTCGTCCACGCCGCATATCGCGGGACCGCCGACGCGAAAGCGCGCGTCCACGGACTTCACGGCGGCGATTGTCTCTTTGAACAGGCGGAAATATTCCTTTCGGTCGGCGTTCTGCCAGAAGCCGCCGAGGTTTGGCTCGTTCCAGACCTCAACGGGCCACGCCGTGACCTCGTCCGCGCCGTAACGCGCGACGAGGTGCCGCAACGTCGATTGCACGAGCGCGTTCCAGTCCGCGTAGTCGCGCGGCGGCGTGACGTTGCCTTTCCAGTAAAATACCTCCTGTTCGCCCGAGGCGATGACCTTTGGCATGAAGCCCAGCTCAAGGAACGGGCGGATATTCAGCTCCAAGTAGCCGTCCATAATGCGGTCGAGGTACGTAAAGTTGTATTCGATTGTGCCGTCCTGTCGGCGTTGGCAAATGGAAATGTCCTCATTGAACAGCCCGTGCCCGCGGATATACTTGAAGCCGATTTGCGACTGCACGAGCTTCAATTGCTCAAAGTACTCGCGGTGCAGGGCAAGACCGAGCCTGCCTGTGCCGACGCAGAACGTCGCGTTGTTGCGGAAGTCCGACGCGGTGGTCGGGTCGATTGTGTAGGTTTTCACGAAAAGCCCCCCTGTTTTGTTATGATAACCCATTATAAGCCGCGCGGCGCGGAAATTCAAGGCGGCATGCACGGTTTCGGCGATAATAAAAACGCGCGCGGAGGTTACTCCGCGCGCGTTTGCGTTTATATTGAAGTTTATGGGAATATGCCCTTAATTTCCTCCGCGTACACGAGCTTTTTCAGGGCGACGATGTACGCCGCGATGCGCAGACTACAGCTTGAGCGCGCCATTTCCTCAAGCACTTCGCCGAACGCGCGCGACATTATGTCGTCTAACATATCCGTCACGCGGTCGCGCTCCCACGTCAGCTCCTGAATGTTCTGCACCCACTCGAAATAGGAGACGATTACGCCGCCGGAGTTCGCAAATATGTCGGGGACGAGCTGTATGCCGCGCTCCGCCAATATGCGGTCGCCCGCCTCCGTCGTCGGACCGTTCGCAGCCTCAATGACGTAGCTGCATTTCAGGACCGCCGCCGTCGTCTCGTCAATCTGATTCTCAAGCGCGGCGGGCACAAACACGTCGCACGGGACGGCGAAAATGTCGCCGACGGAGAGGTGCTCGGCGTGTCCGTCGTTGAAGGTTGAGAGCGGAGCTTTTGTCTTGGCGAACTCTGAAATTGACGGAATGTCCAGCCCATCCGCGTCGTAGAGCACACCCGAAATATCGCTGACGGCGACGACCTTTGCGCCCTGCTCGTGAAAAGCCTTTGCCGCGTAACGCCCGACGTTGCCGAAGCCCTGAATCGTGACGGACACGTCAGGCAGCTTCAAGCCGCTCCGCGCCAGTATCAGCTTGGTGCTGATTACAACGCCCTTGCCCGTTGCCGAGGCGCGACCGCGCGAGCCGCGCAGCTCGACGGGTTTACCCGTTACAACGCCGGGGCACGGTCTGCCGTTTAACATGCTGTATGTGTCCAGCACCCACGCCATTGTCTGCGCGTCGGTATTCACGTCGGGCGCGGGAATGTCCTTGTCGGGACCAATCAACGGCTCGATTGCGAACGTGTAACGCCGCGTCAGACGCTCAAGCTCGCGCCGCGAAAGCTCCGACGGGTTAACGCGCACGCCGCCCTTTGCGCCGCCGAACGGAATGTCCACAACGGCGCATTTGAGCGACATCCAAACGGAGAGCGCGCGAATTTCGTCCAAGTCGCAGTCCTGATGAAAACGTATGCCGCCCTTAAACGGTCCGCGAATGTTGGAGTGCTGCACGCGCCAACCCTCAAACACGCGAACCTCGCCGTCGTCCATCTCGACGGGCAGATAAACCTTTGTCTCGCGCTGCGGGTGCTTTATCACGTCGAAAAACCGCCTGTCGATACCGCCTGTCTTTCGTGCCTCCTCCATTACGTTCTGCACGTTTACATAAGGATTGTAATTCATATGTCTGACCGCACCTTTCTGTGTTTTAGTCGTGTTCGACTTTCGCCGCGAGCGAGCGGGTTGTTCGCCCGACTGACGCGCTCGGAGTATTAAAAAAAGCTTACTCCCGCGCGGGTTACTTGTCAATGAAAATACTGCAAACACAGAGAAAAATGTAATTCGTATAAATTTTTGGGTGAATTATCGGAGGTCTGACAAAAATAAAAGTGTTCCGTGACAGACGTGTATATCCGTCACGGAACAGCTTGTATTGAAGTGTTAACCGACAAACTATTGCCGCTCGCTGTCGGACATGGACAGCGTGTAGACTGTTATCAGCAGGTACAGGCTTTCGTAGCCGTCGGGTTCGTCCAGCGAGAGTATCGAGTATGCTTTTTTGATGCGATAACGCACGGTGTTTGGGTGCTGAAATATCTCTTTCGCCGTTTTTGCGATGTCGCCGTTGTTTTGAATGTACACAACCATCGTGTCGAGAATATTGGAGGAAAAGCTAAGGTCGTATTCTTTCAGCAGACTGATTTGCGCGTCCGTGTTTTGGCGGACGAGCGGGTCAAAAACCATTGGAAGCAGGTACTTGTATACGCCGATTGAGGTGTAGCTCGTGATGTGCTTTTTCGTGTGCGCGCAGAGGTAATTCGTATAAATCGCGTGCCTGACGGACACGTCGAGCGCGGAGAGCTTATGCGGCGTGTCACAAACGCCGATATAGAAGCTGTCTGGGTCGAGGTCAATGTTAATCAGCAGGGTGGATATGATTGAATACAGCGACTCCGGTTTCGGGAAGTTGTTGTCTGTGAATGAATAAATGAGCAACATGCCCGCGTTGTACTTGACGATTGAGCAACTGTTCGCGTTGCGCTCGCGCGATTGCTTGTATATCAGACGCTTGAAGTAGGAGTGAATTGTGACGCTGCTAATCTCGTCCTTGGGCGTGATGTACGCGGTGATTATATTTGCGTGAAACGCCGCGTTGATTTCCTTGGCGATGCTTTTAACCGTGTTCGAGTCGGGCGCGACGTCGATTATGCTGTGGAGCTTCTGCTCGTATATCAAGTGCTGCGACTTTGTGCGCAGAGATTCGTTGATGCCGATGACCAAATCCTCCATGTAGGCGTTTGTGAACGTGAAGATTGGGACGTTGTATTCGACGGCGAGTTGAAGCACATCGTCGGGTATTTCCTCGCCGAATACGTTTTTCATCGCGATTGCGGCGACCCTGCGCTTGATGATTGTCCGCATTGTGGAAAATACAAAGTCCGCCGCGTCCTTCGTGAAGAACAGCGACGCGAGCACGAAGTCGCCCGGGGAATACCCCTCATAGCTCGTCTTGACGCTCTCATACTCAAGGATTGCGGCGTATTCAACGGGATTGCCCAGACCGCGCTCACCGCATATTAGCTTCATATCCTTGAAAATCGACAACTGCGTAATCTCGTTTACGTTAAGCATATGCCCTCTCCTTTGTAAAATTTACAAACCCTTTACCTCATTCTAAGAGAGCGGAGAAAAAATGTCAAGCGAAAATTTACGGCAACGCCCTCCGCTTTATTTTGGCGGAGGGCGTTGTGTTACATTGCGCTGCGCGGCGGCGAAAACCGTCAGGCGGGCGACTGCTCCTTAAGGGCGACTTCCGCGAGGACTTCCTCAAGCGCGTCGATAAACGCGCGGTTCTCCTCCGGCGTGCCGATGCTGACGCGGCTCCACGCAAAGGTTGCAATCAGGACGTCCTTTTCCTTTAGCGCGGCGGTTATGTCCTCGGGAGCGAGCGGTGAGGAGAAATAGATGAAATTCGCCTGCGTGTCATTAACGGCACAACCGAGCCGCTTCAGCTCGCGCGAGACATATTCGCGCCCTTTGACGATTTCCGACTTGACGTTTGCGATGAACTCCTTTTCGCCGAGCGCGACTATCGCCGCCGCCTGCGACACGTTGCTGACGTTCCACGCGTGCGACGATTTGGCAAGCTCGTCGATGACCTCGGGGCTTGACACGCCGTAACCCACGCGAATGCCCGCCATGCCGTAAATCTTGGAAAATGTGCGGAGAATGAGGACGGGCTTGTCGATACCCTCCTGAATGAGCTTCACCATGCTGTAATTGTCGGGGTGGTCAACGAAGTCGATGTACGCCTCGTCAACGACAATCAGTATATCGTCGGGAGCTTTTCTGATGAACTCCTCAATCTTGCTCGACGGGACGTAACCGCCTGTGGGATTGTTCGGGTTGACGATTACGACAATCTTCGTCTTGGGCGTGATTGCGTTGTACAGACCGTCAAGGTCGAAGCTCAGGTCGCCCGCGAGCGGAATGGGCGCGGGCACGCCGCCATAAGCGTTCGCCATGTCCGCAAAGGCTTCATACGTCGGCGAGCAATAGAGAACCTCGTCGCCGGGGTTAATGAACGTGCAGCCGATGATGTCAATCAGCGCGCTGGAACCCGCGACGGTGATTATATTCGTCGTTTCGAGCGAATATTCAGCGGCTAACGCTTTCTTCAGCTCGAACGCAAAAAAATCGGGGTAATTGTTGGAGCGAGTTTCGGCGGCGAAGAGCGCTTCATGCGACTTTGGCGGCATTCCGTAAGGGCTTTCGTTATAGCAAAGACGCACCACTTCAAGCGGAGTGGAGCTGCTCCTCTGGCGGCTGGCGCGTTTGCTTGCCGGCTTTTTCCTGATGGATTCGTTTGTCAGAGCAGTTACGTTCATGTTCATCTTCTCCTTTAGTCTGAATAATTATGCACATTTGAGTGAATACTGCGCGCTGCCTGAAAGCGGCTGCGGTGCGATGCGGCGGGAAATATCGTTGTATAGAATTTTAAGTAAATCCGAAAAGCCCGTCAATAGCAGAAATTATAAAACGCGGAGCATAATTTTAGAGGATTTACATTTCATTCGGGGGCGGCTCGGTTTCGCTTGACTAAACGAAAGGTTGTGAATATACTTTGAAAAGTTATACGCCGCAGATTGGGCGAATTACCCGCGAAATACCCGAAAGTGAGTTGATTGTAATGGCTGAGGGCAAGATACATTTTGACAAAGGGTTTTTGTCGAAGCTCGTCGTGCCGCTGATAATCGAGCAGGTGCTCGCGGTTACGGTTGGTATGGCGGCGATGATTATGGTAGGCGGCGCGGGCGCGGGCGACGAGGCGGTGTCCGGCGTGTCGCTCGTTAACACAATCAGCAACCTGCTGATTTACGTGTTCTCCGCAATGGCGACGGGCGGCGCGGTCGTCGCGTCCCAATGTCTCGGTAAAAAGGACTTCAAGATTGCCGTTACCGTGTCGAACCAGATTCTGCTGCTGTGCTTTGCGATTGCCGCCGTCGTAATGGCTGTGTCGCTCGTCGGCAACAGGGCGGTGCTGAGTCTGATTTACGGCGCGGTTGAACCGGGCGTTATGGAAAACGCCGTGACATATTTTTACATAACGGCGTTCTCGTTCCCGTTCCTGTCGGTATATTACGGCTCGACGGCGCTGTTCCGCTCCATGGGCAACTCCAAAATTTCGGTTTACACCTCCGTGATTATGAACATCATCAACATCGGCGGCAACGCGGTGTTGGTCTACGGGTTTAACATGGGCGTGGCGGGCGTCGGTATCGCGACGCTTGCGTCTCGGGTCGTCTCATGCGTCGTCGCGCTCGTCATCTTGCGCAAGCCGAAATATGTTTTGCATATTGACAGGAATATATTCCGCGGGTTCGACCTGCCGATAATCAAGAAGGTGCTGAAAATCGGGCTGCCGAGCGGGATTGAGAACGGCATGTTCCAAATCGGCAAGCTGTTCACGCAGAGCCTGATTACGAGCTTCGGCACCGCTTCCATCGCGGCGAACGCCGTTGCGAGCACGATTGAGCTGCTGGCGACAATACCCGCTTCGGCTGTCGGGCTTGCGCTTACGACCGTGGTCGGGCAATGCGTCGGCGCGGACGACTACGTGTCGGCTCGAAGTTACACGAAGAATTTGCTTAAGAAAGCGTATATTATCCTGATTGCGCTGAACGTGCTGATAATTGCCGTCGCGCCGACTATCGCGGGTTGGTACAACCTGACTTTCGAGGGCGACAGGCTTGCGCGGCAGCTGATTGTCTACCACAGCGTATGCTGCATGGTGCTGTGGCCGCTCGCTTACTCGCTGGCGAGCACGCTGCGCGCGGCGGGCGATGTGAAGTTCACGCTTATTTCGTCCACGGCGAGCATGTGGGTGTTCAGGATACTGCTCAGTTACCTTATCGGCGGCTACATGCACGTCGGCGTGCTCGGCGTGTGGATTGCCATGACAATCGACTGGGCGGTCAGGGCGCTGCTGAACGTCGTGCGGTTCCACGGGCGCAAGTGGCAGCATGAGGCTATCGTTTAGCGGTAACGCATAACGCGAAGAAACGGCTCCGCATGGCGCGGAGCCGATTCTTTTATGCGACTTGTTCAGTTGATTACGCACACGGGCTTTCCCGCGAGATATGCCTTGAAGTTCTCGACGGCGAGGTCGCAGGCGCGCAGGCGGGACGCTTTTGTCAGCCACGCAATGTGCCCCGTGATGACGGCGTTATCGAGACTGAACAGCGGGTTGTCGCCCTTGGGCGGTTCCTCACGCAATACGTCAAGCCCCGCGCCGAAGAGCTTACCGCTCGCGAGCGCGTCATACAAAGCGGTTTCGTCAACAAGTCCGCCGCGCGCCGTGTTGATGAGTATTGCGCCGTCCTTCATCTTCGCGATAGCTTCGCGGCTGATGAGGTTCGAGCTGCTGTCCGAATACGGCGCGTGCAGGGAGATTACGTCGCTGCGGGCGAGCAGGTCGTCCAGAGTCGTCTGCTCGATGAAGTCATATTCCGCGCCCTCTTTCTTGTGGCGGCTGTGGGAGACGACGTTCATGCCGAAGCCGCGCGCCATTTTGGCGAACTCGTACCCGATGGAGCCAAGCCCGACGACGCCCGCCGTAAGCCCGTACAGCTCAACCTGCGGCGCGAACAGCTTTGAGAACGATTCCTCCCGCGTCACGTTCGTCCAGTCGGTGCGCTTGATGAAATCCGAGTGGAGCGAGACGCGGTGCGTGACTTCCATGAGCAGCGCCCAAGCGTATTCGGCGATTGTGTGGCTGCCGTAAATTGTGTTCGTGATTGTAATGCCCTTGGCGCGCGTCATGTCAACGTCGAACTTGCCCCAACCGTGCCCGAGCGTCGCGATATACTTCAGGTTCGGGTGACGACTCAGGAACGTCTCGTTGACGCACGAGTCTGAAATCCAAACGCCGAACACCGCGTCCGCGTCGCCGATAAGCTCATGCAATTCCTCGGTTGCGGGATAACCCTCGGGACGTTTTATCACGACCTCGCTCACGCCGTCAATACCGCGCAGAGCCGCCCAATGCGAAGAGACTTCTTCGGCTGTAAGGTCCGGCATGTGGACGCTTTCTTGGATTACGGTTATTTTCATAAGCCTGTTCACCCTCCTGTAATTTGGATTTTTGCCGAGATTGACGCTGATTTGATTCTATAAGGGAAAAAGTAAATGTCAAGCGGTGATGAACGCGTTTTTAGTTTTGCCCAAAAAAACGCCCGAAAATTGGAGAAAGTAAAAAGCCTACCCCGAAGCGGTAATTTCTCACCGATAGGTGGCAAAAAGGTGTTGACAAACAAAAACGCGTGTGTTACAGTCAAACCACGGTTCGGGTTTCCCCGTTGCGATGACGCGATTGGGAGAGCGGGAACGGTTTTTTAACTTAATAGCTTGTTGGCTTGCATAATACTCTTGCACCCGGCATTAGCAAAGACGCTAAAAGTGATTTTAGCGTCTTTTTTGTTTTAGCGGCAGCCGCGGTAAGCCGACGCGAGAGACGGAAGAAGCAGGGAGGGTTCGTTATGGTGAAGTACGTTTTGCAGAGACTCGGCATCGGATTGGTGACATTGTTCGTTTTGGTCGCGATTACGTTTACGATGACAAAGCTCATGCCGGGCAGTCCGCTTCAGTCCAAGAACGTCACCGGCGCGGTGCTGGAAAAGATGGAGGCGAAGTACGGACTTGACAAGCCGCCCGTACAGCAATTCTTCATCTATTGCGCGAACCTGCTGCGCGGCGACCTCGGAATGTCCTACAAAAAAGTCGGGACAAACGTTTCGGACATAATCGCGAACTCAATCGGACCGACGATGCGGCTGGGACTTGTGACGTTTTGCATGACGCTCGTTATCGGGGTCGGAATCGGGATTCTCATGGCGCGGACGAGAAGCAACTTCATCAAGGGCATATGGCTGTCCGGCTTGACGCTCGGGGTCAGCGTCCCGAACTTCATAATCGCGCTGCTGCTAATGATTATCTTCGGCGTGCAGCTGCGGTGGTTCCCGATTCTGGGACTCGCGACGCCGATGCACTTTGTTTTGCCGGCAATCGCGCAGGGGCTTTACCCGATTTCCGCCGTCGCGCGGCTTACGCAGAGCAGCTTTGAGGAGGTCATGAAGCAGGATTACGTGACCATGGCGCGGGCTAAGGGCTTGAGCGCGCGGGTCATTACGTTCAGGCACATACTGAAGAACGCGCTGCTCCCCGTGATTACGTATATGGGACCGATGGTGGCGTTCCTGCTGACGGGCAGCGTCGTTATCGAGAACCTGTACACCATACCCGGTATCGGCAAGGAGTTTGTCAACGCGATTACGAACCACGACTACACGCTTGTCATGGGCATCACGATTTTCATCGGAGGAATCATTATAGTCTGCAACCTCTTGGCGGATTTGATTTGCTCTTTCGTGGACCCGAGAATTAAAAATTCGAGATAAGGAGGGCGCATTGATGAATGAGGAACGGGAGAGACTTTTCAGGAAGTTAAGCCGCGAGGAAAAGAACGATGAGATGATTGCGGTTGAAAGTCAGACGTTTTTGCAGGCGGCTTGGAAGAACTTCAAGAAGAACAAGCGCGCGCTTGTCAGCGGCATTGTGCTTCTCGTGGTTATCGCGCTCGCGATATTCGGACCGATGATGGTTCGTTACTCATACGAGACGCAGGACCCCTCGGCGCGGAACATGAGCGCGAGCGCGCAGCATTGGTTCGGCACCGACAAGTTCGGCAGGGACATATTCGTCCGAATCCTGTACGGAGCGCGAATCAGCTTGATGGTCGGTCTTGTCGCGGCGGTTATCAATCTGGCGTTCGGCACAATTTACGGCGGTATCTCGGGTTACGCGGGCGGCAAGGTCGATATGATGATGATGCGCGTCGTCGATATAATTTATTCCGTGCCGTCGATGCTGTATGTGGTGCTGATTATGCTGCTGTTCGGCGCGAGCGTTACGAGCGTGATGATTGGTATATCCATTTCGAGCTGGATTGAGATGGCGCGTATCGTGCGGCAGGAGGTGCTTAGCCTTAAAGAGCAGGAGTTCACGATGGCGGCGTTCGTTCTCGGCGCGAGCGGCAAGCGGATACTGCTGAAGCACCTGATACTGAACGCGATGGGTCCGATTATCGTCACGGTTACGTTCATGGTGCCACAGGCGATATTCACGGAGGCGTGGTTGAGCTTCCTCGGAATCGGCATATCGGCTCCGCTGGCGAGTTGGGGCACTCTCGCGCAGGACGCGCGTGCGCTCATTGAGGTTTACCCGATGCAGACGGTTTACCCCATGCTCGCGATTTGCATAACGATTTTCGCTTTCAACTTCGTCGGAGAGGGTCTCGGCAGGGCTTTGGACCCTAAATCCAAACGATAAGGGGGACGCGCCATGAGCTTACTTGAAATAAGAGGGTTGACGACGGAATTTAAGACGGAGCAGGGCACCGTTAAAGCCGTTCGCGGCATTGACTACACGGTCGAAAAGGGCGAGATTCTCGGTATCGTCGGCGAATCAGGCTCGGGCAAAAGCGTCGGTATGCTGTCGCTCATGGGACTGCTTGCGGACAACGGGCGCGTCGTCAGCGGGACAATCAATTTCGACGACCGCGACATTACGCCCTCGGGCTTGGACACGCGCGGAAAGAAGAAAGCATACGACGCGAAGATGCGCGCCATTCGCGGCAAGGACATCGGCATGATATTTCAGGACCCCATGTCATACCTCAACCCCGTGCTCACAATCGGCAGGCAGATAACGGAAGCGATTCTGTGCCACGAAAAATGCGGCAGGAAAGAGGTAAACGAGCGGGCGATTAAGCTTATGGACATGGTGGGCATACCGTCGCCCGAGAGCCGACTTAAGCAGTATCCGTTCGAGTTCTCCGGCGGAATGCGGCAGAGGATTATTATCGCAATCGCGCTCGCCTGTAACCCCAAGCTTGTAATTGCGGACGAGCCGACGACGGCGCTTGACGTTACGGTTCAGGCGCAGATACTCGACTTAATTAAGGATTGCACCAAAACGTCGGAAACGGGCGTCATACTGATAACGCATGACCTCGGCGTCGTCGCTTCGATGTGCGACCGAATCAGCATTATGTACGGCGGGAACATCGTTGAGGAGGGCGGCACGGACGAGATATTCTATAGCGCGGCGCACCCTTACACAAAGGGCTTGCTGAACAGCATATCGAACTCCGACAGCGACAGGAAAGAGCCGCTGAAGCCTATCCCGGGCACGCCGCCGGATTTGCTGACGTGGAAGTCGGGCTGTCCGTTCGCGCCGCGGTGCACCGAGACGATGGAGATTTGCACACTGTATGACCCGCTGACGACGCGGCTTTCGGACACGCACAAGTGCCGCTGCTGGCAGTACTGCGCGGACAGGTACGAAGAGGTTTTGGGAAAGGGGGATTTATGATGACGGGGAAACCGCTTGTCGAGCTGAACAGTATGTCAAAGTATTTCCCGCTTAGTGGCGGAAAAAAGGTCTACGCGGTGAACGGTGTAACGCTGTCCGTCGCTCGCGGTGAAACGCTCGGCATCGTCGGCGAGTCGGGGTGCGGCAAAAGCACGATGGGGCGCACAATGCTGAAAATATACGAGCCGACGGCGGGCAACATCATATTCGACGGCGAGGACATTACGAAGCTGTCGCGGCGGGCGATGCTGCCGATGCGGCGCAGAATGCAGATGATATTTCAGGACCCATACGCGTCGCTGAATCCGCGCCTGACAATCGGCGACATTATTGAGGAGCCGATGATTATCCACAAGCTCGGCACGCCGAACGAGCGCAAGGCTAAGGTTCGCGACCTGATTGAGACTGTGGGGTTGAAGCCCGACCACGTGCGGCGGTACCCGCATGAGTTCTCCGGCGGACAGCGGCAGAGAATCGGCATTGCGCGGACACTCGCGCTGCAACCCGACTTTATTGTTTGCGACGAGCCGATTTCGGCGCTTGACGTGTCGATTCAGGCGCAGATTGTGAACCTGCTGGAGAAAATTCAGCGCGAGAACGGCATAAGCTATCTGTTTATCGCCCACGACTTGGGCATGGTGCACCACATCAGCCACAGAATCGGCGTGCTGTATCTCGGCAGCTTGGTTGAATACGGCGCGTCCGACGACGTGTACGGGCGACCGCTTCACCCATACACGCGGGCACTCGTGTCCGCCGCGCCGATACCAGACCCGAAGCTTTCAAAGCTGAAAAAGCGCGTGATACTCGAGGGCGAGATTCCGAGTCCGATTAGTTTACCGACGGGGTGCCCGTTCGCGGGCAGATGCGCGTATGCTATGCCCGAATGTACGCAAAAGAAGCCCGAGGCTTACGACTACGAGGGCAGGAAAATTGCCTGCGGATTGTACGCGCCGAGCAAAATGATGGAATATAGCCGCGCGGGGAAAACCCCCGAGGAAGCTATTTTTTCATAAAACCACACGCAAACGGTAGGTCAAAGGAGGAAGCGAGAATGAAAATGACGGGGACACATTGCCGCGAAAGGGCGGCGGAAAGAAAGGGGATATTTATGAGCAAGTTAAAAGGTGCGGTATCCATTATTTTGTGTATTGTGTTGATTGTCGGCATAGCCGCGTGCGGCGGCGGTACGACGAATAGTCCCAGCGCGCCCGTTCAGCCAAGCAGCGCGGGAAGCCCAAGCTCGCCGAGCGAACCGAGCGCGGCGGTAAGCGGCAACAAGTCCATAATCATTGCGGAGCAACCGGAAAACGGCGAGTATGACCCCGCGGGCGCGACGGCTTACGTATACTTCGGTTTGCAGTCCTATTGCCTTGAGGGACTTGTCGATTACGACCCGACGGGCACGACGATTCCGGCGGCGGCATTATCGTGGGAGACGAATGAGGACGGCACGGAGTGGACGTTCAACCTCAATCCCGACGGCAAGTGGTCGGACGGAAGCCCCGTCACGTCGGCGGACTTCCTGAACACGATTACGCGCGCGCTTGACCCCGAGACAGGCTCGTGGTACGTGGACTCGCTCTTCATGATTAAGGGCGCGGAGGAAGCGTTCTTCGGCGAAGGCTCGATTGACGACATCGGCGTTGAGTTGACGGACGACTATACAATTAAGTTCTATCTCGACAGCCCATACGCGAACTTCTTGGACTATGTAATACTGCCCGTTTACAGACCGTCCAGCGTCAAGTACGCGACGAAGGAGGACGAAGCTTGGGACCTCGACCCCGCGAAAAACCTCGGCAACGGTCCGTTCCACCTGTCCGAGCGCGTCCCGGGGCAGTCGATTACATTTATTCCGAACGAGTACTATTCAAAGAAAGAAAATGTGCATTACGACACGGTTATATACAAGTTTATGAACGACGACCAGTCCAAAACGTCGGCATACAGCACGGGCGAGATTGACGTATTCCCCGGCGCGCCGTACTACGTGCAGGACCAATACGCGGGCAAGCCCGATTTGGACAAGGCGGAGGTTCTTGTGACGAACTATATCCTGTTCAACATCAACCAGGCACCGTTTGACGACGTGCGCGTGCGTCAGGCGTTCGCCCTCGCCGTGGACCGTCAGGGCATATGCGACATTCTCGGCAACTCGAAGATTCCGAGCACGACGTTTGTTGCGAGCGGGTACAAGAGTAAGGTGGACGGCAGACGCTGGGCGGACGTTCAGGACACGCTGCTGGAAGAGAACGTCGAAGCGGCAAAGGCTCTGCTCGCGGAAGCGGGTTATCCCGACGGCGCGGGTCTGCCGCCGATAACGTATACATATCCCTCGATGAGCTACGAGGCGGACGTTGCGCAGGCGTTGCAGGCGCAATGGAAAACGAATCTCGGCGTGGACGTGTCGCTGAACGCAATGGAGTATGAGGTTTACGTCAACTCAAGACGCAACGGCGAATTGCAACTCTCGCGCCACCAATGGACGGGCGACTACAACGACCCCGCAACATGGCTCGACATGTACCGTCTCGGCAACTCGCAGAACGACGTTGAGTGGAGCAATGACGAGTACAACGCGCTCATGGCGCAGTCCGCGGGCGAGCTTGACCCGCAGAAGCGCGAGGACATTCTCAAAGCGGCGGAGCGAATACTCGTCACGGACGACACGGTTATCTGCCCGCTGTTCATAACGGAGAGCATTTACCTGATTAACCCCGCGATTTCGGGCTACAAACCGGCGACAATGGGCGGCTTCGACTTCAAGACTGGCGACATTGATAAATAGTCGGGAAGCGCGTAATGTAGTGAGATAGCGATACATTATTATAGTAGTGACGGGAGGTATGACGATGGCGCGGGATAACGCAAACGACGAGGTCGCGGCGGGCGCGACTATACCGAAGCTCGGCGACTATTTCGACCCCACGCGCTTCAGGATTGTGCGGGAGGACGGAATCTTCGCGGGGGGCGGAATATCCGAGGTCGGGGTTGTGATAAACATGCGGGAAAAGTTCGCAAGGAGCCTTAGCTTCACGAGCACGTCACTCCGCGTTATTTACGGCTTCGCCCAACTGAGCGACAAGCTGAGAGAGCTGAACAAAGCGCGTTACGTGTCGGACGGTATTCTCAAAAAAGTGACGATGAACGACTGTCTGGACAAATTCGTCGTGGTGTTCGAGCTGGGCGAGGAGCTTGACAGCTCAATAGACGCAACGCCCGACGAGGTGCGGCAATTACTGGAGAGCTGCCGCCGTCCCCCCGACGCGCAGTAACGGTCGGCGGAGCGAAACGCGAGATGAAAACCGCTCACGGGTTAACCCGTGAGCGGTTTCGTTTTATGCGGATTTTGCCCTTAAACAGCGGGTTTGGCGGCGCGCGGAGCGTCGTATTTTGTGCTTAATGACGGAAAACGGATTGACGCGCGGGCGAAATTATTGCAAAATATTAGTAGGTAATGACTTGTAACTTTGGCGCGCACACTATATAATATGTATTTATTACGTGACTTAGTGTCATTATATAATTACAAGGAGGCAATTTATGAAAAAGTTACTGTGTATTCTACTCGCCGTTATGATGTTAGCGGCACTGGCGGCTTGCGGCGACAGCGGCTCCGCAAACCCGAGCAGCGCACCCGCCGGCGAACCGTCCGCCGCACCCGCGGGTGAAGCGAGCGCGGCGCCGGAAGCTCCCGCAGCCGCAGCATTCAAAATCGGCGGCACGGGTCCGCTGACGGGCGGCGCGGCAATCTACGGTCAGGCGGCACGCAACGGCGCGCAAATCGCGGTGGAAGAGATTAACGCGCTCGGCGACGTGCAGTTTGAGCTGAACTATCAGGACGACGAGCACGACGCGGAAAAGGCGGTCAACGCCTACAACACACTCAAGGACTGGGGTATGCAAATCTCGCTCGGCTCCGTTACGAGTACGCCCGGCGTTGCGACGAGCGTTGAGAACGACGCGGACCGCATCTTTGCCATAACGCCGTCGGCTTCCGCCGTCGCGGTTACGGAGGGCAAGAATAACGTGTTCCAGATGTGCTTCGCGGACCCGAACCAAGGCTCCGCTTCCGCGCAGTATATCAGCGACCAACAGCTCGGCACGAAGATTGCCGTTATCTACAAGAATGACGACGTATATTCCACGGGCATTTATGACACCTTCAGAATCAAAGCCGCCGAGCTTGGACTTGACATCGTGTCCTCGACGACGTTCACCGAGGACAGCCAGCAGGACTTCTCCGTTCAACTCGCGGACGCGAAGAACAACGGCGCGGATTTGATATTCCTGCCGATGTATTACACGCCCGCTTCGTTGATTTTCCAACAGGCGAAGTCGATGGACTACGTCACGAAGTATTTCGGCGTTGACGGCATGGACGGTATCCTGACGCTTGAGGGCTTTAACAAGGAGCTTGCCGAGGGCGTTATCCTATTGACCCCGTTCAACGCGGACTCGACCGACGAGCGCACCGTGAGCTTTGTTGAGAAGTATAAGTCGGTATACGGCGAGGTTCCGAATCAGTTCGCCGCCGACGGCTACGACTGCATTTACGCGATTTATCAGGCGATTAAGTCCGGCGGCGCGACGAGCGACCTCAGCGCGTCCGACATCAACGACATTCTGGTTGCGCAGTTTACGAGCATGAGCTTTGACGGTATCACCGGCGACGACATGACTTGGAGCGCGAACGGACAAGTTACCAAGGGACCTAAGGGCACGGTCATCGAAAACGGCAGCTATGTGGGTCTGGACTAAGCGATAGCTTTCCGCCCTTGCATCTGAAAAAGGGAGGGCTGTCATGTGTATTGGCAACCCTCCCCGCTTTGATTTTCGCGCGATATTTTTAACAGGGAGGTGTTCGGTATGTCCTTTTTATCTCATCTTATCAGCGGTATCAGCTTGGGCAGTATTTACGCCATCATCGCCCTGGGCTACACTATGGTTTACGGTATTGCGAAAATGTTGAACTTTGCCCACGGAGACGTTATCATGGTGGGCGCGTATGCTTGCTTCTTCATCGCCTCGCGGTATGAGCTGCCCGTCGTTTTGGGCGTTCTTGTCGCGATGCTCGTATGCACGCTGCTCGGGGTTATTATTGAACGGCTTGCTTACAAGCCGCTGCGCTCGGCTTCGTCGCTCGCGGTGCTCATTACGGCTATCGGCATGAGCTATTTTTTACAGAACGCGGCGCAGCTAATGTGGACGTCTAACCCCAAGGTGTTTCGCTCCGTTGTGGGAGACAAGTCGCTGAAGCTGTTCGGCGGACAGCTCTCAATTTCCGCAATCGCGATTGTCACAGTTGCGACGTGTATCGTCATCATGCTCGGCTTAACGTGGTTCACGGGGCGCACAAAGATGGGCAAGGCGATGCGCGCTTGCAGCGAGGATAAGGGCGCGGCGCAGCTGATGGGCATAAACGTGAACGCCACTATTTCAATGACCTTTGCGATTGGTTCCGCGCTCGCGGCGATTGCGGGCGTTCTGCTGTGTTCCATGTATCCGACGCTGATGCCGACGACGGGCTCGATGCCCGGCATAAAGGCGTTTACGGCGGCGGTATTCGGCGGTATCGGGTCAATTCCCGGGGCGATGCTCGGCGGAATTTTGCTCGGCATAATCGAGATATTCGGCAAGGCGTATGTGTCCACGCAGTTATCCGACGCTATTGTCTTTGTCGTGCTCATCGTTATCCTGCTTGTCAAGCCCGCGGGGTTATTAGGCAAGCAGGTACAAGAGAAAGTATGAGGTTGCGTCATGCTTAAAATGCAGAAATCCACGCGCAAGACCGTTTCCACTTACGCGCTTGTTATAGTCGCGTTCGTCGTGGTTCAGGGGCTTGCGATGAGCGGGAATATAAGCGCGACGCTGCGTGGTCAGCTTGTGCCCATTTGCGCTTATGTTGTAATGGCAATTTCGCTTAACCTCACGGTCGGCGTACTGGGCGAGCTTTCGCTCGGGCACGCGAGCTTTATGAGTGTCGGCGCGTTTTCGGGCGTCGTCGCGTGCATAAGCCTACAGAACATGATTGCGTTCGGACCCGTTCGGCTCGTTGTGGGTATGGTCATCGGCGCGCTGTGCGCGGGTATCGCGGGGTTCCTTATCGGGGTGCCCGTCCTGCGGCTGAACGGCGACTATCTCGCGATTGTAACGCTGGCGTTCGGCGAGATTATCAAGAACCTGATTACCTGCCTGTGCGTCGGCGTTGACAGCCGCGGACTGCGGTTCAGCTTCCTGACCTCCGCCGACGCGCTGAAGCTTGAAGAGGGCGGGCGCGTTATAATCAACGGTCCGATGGGTATTGCGGGCATACCGAAGCTGTCCACGTTTACGACGGGCTTTGTGCTCGTATTGGTCACGCTGTTCATCGTGATGAACCTCGTGAAAAGCCGCTCGGGGCGGGCGATAATGGCGATACGCGACAACCGCATTGCCGCAGAGAGCGTGGGTATCCCGATTACGAAGTACAAGCTCATGGCGTTTGTAACGTCAGCCGCGCTCGCGGGCGCCGCGGGGACGCTGTACGCGATGAATTTCTCAACTATTGTCGCGACAAAGTTCAACTTTAACACGTCAATTTTGATTCTGGTTTACGTGGTGCTCGGCGGACTGGGAAACATTCGCGGCTCGGTTATTGCGGCGACCGTGATTACAATCCTGCCGGAGATGCTGCGCGGGTTTAACGACTACCGCATGTTGGTATACGCAATCGTGCTGATTATCGTGATGCTCACGACGAATAACGCGCGGTTTAAGACGATTTTGTCGCGGCTTATACCCTCAAAGAAAGCAACGGGGGAGGGACGTCAACCATGAGTGAACCGAGAAAAGAGACAAAGCTTGTGCCCGTACCGGCGACGAACTATGTGCCGGAGCGCGACGTTGACAAGCCGCCGATACTTGAGGCGCGCAATCTCGGCATAGACTTCGGCGGACTGACCGCGCTGGAGGGGTTTAACCTCGCCATAAGCCCGACGGAGATTGTGGGGCTAATCGGTCCGAACGGCGCGGGAAAGACGACGGTGTTCAACCTGCTGTCAAAGGTGTATCAACCTACGCGCGGAACAATCCTGCTCAACGGGAACGACACGATGGGCATGAGCACGGTTCAGGTGAATCGCGCGGGCGTTGCGCGCACGTTCCAGAACATTCGGCTTTTCAGCAACCTCTCTGTGGAGGACAACGTTAAGTTGGGTTTGCACAACCACATTAAATACGGCATGTTCAGCGGCGTTCTGCGTCTGCCGAATTATTGGAAGCAGGAGAAGCAAGCGAACGAGCGCGTGCGGGAGCTGCTGTCCATATTCAATATGGAGCACATGGTGCATGACCGCGCGGGCGCGCTGCCATACGGCGCGCAGAGGCGGCTTGAGATTATCCGCGCTCTTGCGACCGCGCCGAAGCTGCTGCTGCTCGACGAGCCGGCGGCGGGCATGAACCCCTCCGAAACGGGCGAGCTTATGGAGAACATCGTTAAGGTGCGGGACACGTTCGGTGTTGCCGTTATGCTGATTGAGCACGACATGAACCTTGTCATGGGCATATGCGAGGGCATTTGCGTGCTGAACTTCGGCAAGATTATCGCCAAGGGCACGCCGAGCGAGATACAGAACAATCCCGTCGTTATCGAGGCGTATCTCGGCAGGCAGAAGGAGGACGGGTAATGCTGAAGGTCAATGACATCAACGTCTATTATGACGCGATTCACGCGGTTAAAGAGGTTTCGCTTGAGGTTAACGAGGGCGAGATTGTTACGCTGATTGGCGCGAACGGCGCGGGGAAGAGCACAATCCTGCAAACCATTTCGGGCTTGCTGCGCTCGCGCACGGGCGGTATAAGCTTTATGGACGAGAATATAGGCGCGATGGCTCCGCACAAGATTGTCGAGCGCGGACTTGCGCAGGTGCCGGAGGGACGGCGCGTGTTCCTGCGCATGACGGTTAAGGAAAACCTTGAAATGGGCGCGTACACGCAGAAAGCGAGCGGCGTGCCGGACGACTTGGAGCGCGCTTACGCGTTGTTCCCCCGCCTTGCGGAGCGGCGCAAGCAGGTTGCGGGCACGCTTTCGGGCGGAGAGCAACAGATGCTCGCGATGGGCAGAGCACTCATGAGCCACCCGAAGCTGCTAATGCTGGACGAGCCGTCCATGGGGCTTGCGCCGATTTTGGTGGAGCAGATATTTTCAACAATCACGGAGATGAACCGCGAGGGCACGACTATCCTGCTCGTTGAGCAGAACGCGCAAATGGCGTTATCGGTCGCGAGCCGCGCGTATGTTCTTGAGACGGGGCACATCGTCATGCAGGGCGACGCGCACGAGCTTGCGGGCAACGAAGACGTAAAAAAAGCGTACCTCGGCGGGTAGGCGTTTAAGGGGCTAATCAAGTGGACAAACGTAATAAGCGTAAAAAGGGGATAGTCGCGGCGGCATTCCCGCACACTATCCCCGTACTTACGGGCTATGTCTTTATGGGCATGGCCTTTGGCATTTTGCTGGCAAGCAAGGGTTACGGCGCGCTGTGGGCTTTCGCGATGGCGGTCACGATTTACGCAGGCTCGGCGCAGTTCGTCGCCGTGGGGCTTATGGCGGCGGGGTTCGACCCGCTCGGCGCGTTTCTTGTGACGCTGATGGTGAACGCGCGGCACGTGTTTTACGGCGTGTCAATGCTGGAGCGGTTCAAGAGCTACGGCAAGGCGAAGCTGTACATGATTTTCGCGCTGACTGACGAGACGTTCGCGCTGCATTGCTCCGCCAAGCCGCCGAAGGGCATGAGCGAGGAGCGATTTTACCTCGCAATCAGCGTGCTTGACCATCTGTACTGGATTGTCGGTTGCACGGTCGGTGGGCTAATCGGCGGCGCGATGAGTATCAACACGCTCGGCATTGACTTCGTAATGACGGCGTTGTTTGTGGTTATCTTCCTTGACCAATGGAAGAAGAAGCAGAACCGCACGCCCGCGCTAATCGGACTGGGCGCGTCAATCGTGTGCCGACTGGTGTTCGGACCGAATTGGTTTATTCTCGCGTGCATGGCTGCGCTCGTTATACTGTTCAGCCTGTTCAAAAAACCGCTTGACAGGGAGGTGCGGGAATGACGACGCTCGAAGCGATTATCATGGTGGCGGTCTTTGCCGCCGCGACGTTTATAACGCGCGCGTTGGCGTTCGCGCTGTTCCCCGCGGGGAAGCCCACGCCGAAGTTTGTGGTTTACCTGGGGCGCGTATTGCCGTTCGCGATTACGGCGATGCTTGTCGTCTACTGCCTGAAAAACACGGTTATCTTGGAGAACCCGCACGGCGCGCCGGAGTTACTGGCGATTTTGCTTGTGGCGGCGTTGTTTCTCGCGTTTAAGAACTCGCTACTCGCCATTGCGGTGGGCACCGTCGCCTACATGCTGATGGTGCAGGTATTGTTTGCGTGATTGCGATTTGCGGCTATAAGAACCGTCGGCATGACAAATGCCGACGGTTTTGCAATGTATGCGGGAAACAATATTTTGTAATCGGGCTTTTCCTTTGGCATTACTTGTGTTATAATAAAAAATAGGGAAAACGGGCATTGAAATTGATATGCCCGAATTATGGGAGGCTCGAACATGGTTAAAATACTAACCGCGTATACGGCGGAGATTGATGAGGCGGAGGGCGCGCTGGCTGAAATTCTTGAGCAGATTGACCTCAACGGCTTGAGGAAAAATTCCGTCGGGATTGTGAGCTGTCATTCCGAATTTATCGCAACGGGCATTCTGCGCGAATTGAGCGAGAAGCTGCCCTTCGACGTGATTGGCGCGACGACGATGTCCTGCGCGACCGCCGCGGGTTACGGCATGTACAGCTTGAGCCTTACGGTTTTAACGAGCGACGACGTGACGTTTGAAACGGCGGTGTCCGCGCCGCTTTATATGAGCGATTACGAGAAAACGATGACCGACGCATACGACGCGGCTCGGCAAAAGCTCGCGGGGGAACCGTCGCTTGTCATTTCGTTTTTCCCGCTCAGTGCGGACTTGAGCGGCGCGGTACTTCTGGAGCGGCTGAACACGCTGTGCGGCGGCGCGCCGATATTCGGCGGACTTTCCAGCGACGTGTTGCTGACGCAGGAGAATTGCTTCACGTTCAAAAACGGCGACGGCGACAAGCGCGCGGCGGCATTCCTCCTGATGCACGGCGAGGTTAAGCCGCAATTCATCGTGTCCTCTCTGCCGGACAGGAACGTCAGCAAGCAGAAAGCCACGGTTACGGAGGCGGAGGGTTGCGTGCTGAAAAAGGTCAACGGCGTGCCGCTTATGGAATATTTGAAGGAGCGCGGAGTGCTTACCCGCGCGGATTCGGGAATTTCCGCGGTTAACGTGCCGCTTGTGGTGGATTACGGCAACGGCTCGCGCCCCGTCGCGTTGCGGGTGTACAACGTCTTTGAGAATGGCGACGCGCTTATCGGCGGCGCGATACCCGTGGGCGCGACAATCTCAATTGGGCAGATTGACCACGACGGCATTATGGGTACGTCGCGCGAAGCGCTTGAGCGCATTTCGGCTGTCAGCGGCGACGACGGCGTTCTGATATTCACATGCGTGAGCCGCTTTTTGATGCTTTCGCCCGACAGGGAAGAGGAAATTCGAGAGATTACCGCGACCGTCGGCGACAAAACCCCGTATTCGGTGGCATACGTGGCGGGGGAGCTGTGCCCGATTTACGGCGAGGACGGAAAAACTTACAATAAAATGCACAATTACTCTTGCGTCGCATGTGTTTTTTAGTCGAGGAGGTTGCTCATTTTGGCTGACACAGACAACATTACCGGTAACGGCGCGAACGCCGAAAACGAAATAGACCTCAACGAGTCGGAGCGATTGCGACGGCGTGTAATCGAGCTGGAAGAAAGCGAGGCGGAGCTGAAAAAGCTCAACCGCAAAAACGCCCGCGAGATTCAGCAGCTGCGCGACGCTGTGTCGTACAACGAGTTCAACACGTTTGTGAAAGAGAATCAGCTGTCGATACGCACGGTTGAACAGGCAAAGCTTGAAAAGTACATGAACCTGCTGCTGATGAACAGCCCGAACATCATTATGTTCGTGGACAAGTCGTTGCGGATTGTGTACTGCACCGACGTTTTTATGAAGAAAATGCACACTTCTGAAACGGGCGCGATTAACGGCATGACGTTTCAGGAGGTTTTCGGGCGGTTCACGTCGTCCGAGTCGCGCGCGAGGGTTGGCAGATTGGTTGACACCTTGCAGCGCGCCATGTCGTCGGACGATACGCTGACGCTTGAGGACACGGGCGACTTGGGCGGAGACGGCGACATACGCAAGTATATCGCGCACTTCACGCCGATGTTGAGCGCGGACGGCGGCAACGAGGGCGTTATGATAATCTTCCACGATACGACGGAGATTGAACAGGCGCGCGAGGAAGCGGAACGCGCGAACGCCGCGAAGAGCACGTTCCTTTCCAACATGAGCCACGAGATGCGCACGCCGATGAACGCGATTATCGGCATGACGACGATTGGCGAAGCCGCGTCCGACATTGACCGCAAGGACTATTGCTTTGAGAAAATTGAAGAGGCTTCCACGCACTTGCTCGGCGTTATCAACGACATTCTGGATATGTCCAAGATTGAGGCGAACAAGTTCGATTTGTCGTTCACGGAGTTCAATTTCGAGAAGATGCTGCAACGCGTCGTCCATGTCAGCAGCTTCCGCGTGGACGAAAAGCACCAGAACTTTACCGTACATATAGACGCGCGAATCCCGCGCAAGGTTATAAGCGACGACCAGCGTCTGGCGCAGGTTATCACCAATCTGCTGTCCAACGCCGTGAAATTCACGCCCGAGCACGGGGCTATTCACCTGAAAGCGCGGCTCGTCAAGGAAGAGGGCAATATTTGCACGATACAGGTTGAGGTTACGGATACGGGTATCGGCGTGAGCGACGAGCAGAAGTCGAGACTGTTCACGTCGTTTGAGCAGGCGGACAGCGGTATATCGCGCAAGTTCGGCGGCACGGGCTTGGGGCTTGCCATATCGAAGAACATTGTCGAGCTGATGGGCGGCAGGATATGGCTGGAGTCCAAGCTTGGGCATGGCTCCACATTCGCGTTTACGGTACAGGTGGAGCGCGGCTCCGCCCTGCCGCAGAGTATGCTTGACCCCGAGGTTAATTGGCGGAACAGTCGCGTGCTCGTGGTGGACGACGCGCCCGACGTGCTTGAGTATTTCGAGGAAATACTGCGGCGCATGGAGGTCGCGTGTGACGTTGCGTTGAGCGGCGAGCAAGCTCTCGGCATGATTGAATCGGGCGGCGCGTATGACGTTTACTTTGTGGACTGGCGCATGTCGGGAATGAACGGCATTGAGTTGTCGCGCCGCATCAAGGCGGTTGGCGCGGGAAATAGCGTCGTTATCATGATTTCCTCTACGGAATGGAGCCTTATCGAGGACGAAGCGAAACAGGCGGGCGTTGATAAATTCCTGTCAAAGCCGCTGTTCCCGTCCGACATTGCCGACTGCATTTCCGAATGTCTCGGACTTGGCGGTTCGGAGGTTGAGGACACGGAGACGGACATTGAGGACCGCTTTGAGGATTATCGTCTGCTGCTCGTTGAGGACGTGGAAATTAACCGCGAGATTGTTCAGGTGTTGCTTGAGCCGGCGGGTATCGGCATTGACTGCGCGGAAAACGGCACCGTCGCGGTGGACATGTTCACCGCTAATCCCGACAAGTACGACGTGATATTCATGGACGTGCAGATGCCGGAAATGGACGGCTATGAGGCGACGCGGCGCATACGCGCGTTTGACGCGCCGAACGCGAAGCGCGTGCCGATTATCGCGATGACCGCAAACGTGTTCCGCGAGGACATTGAGCGTTGCCTTGAATCGGGCATGAACGACCACGTGGGCAAGCCGATTGACTTCAAGGAAGTGCTGGAAAAGCTGCGCAAGTATTTGGTGAAGCCCGACTGAACGCGGCTGTGAAATACGACTAAAATCAGGCGCGGGCGTGAAACCGAGAGGTTCACGCCCGCGCCTTTTCGCGTTTACAGCGGGTGGATAAACAGGGCGAGCAGCGACGGAATATGCATGTTGCTGCCCTCAATTCTGTTACCGAAGCCGCCGCCGTCGAGCTGCTTGTGCCGGACGGGCAGCCGGTTGAAAGCTTCGCGAATCTTATCCTCGCCGAAGCCGCACTTTTCGCGGATTGCGTCCATGCCGACGAACAGTCCGCGCTGCTTGCGCAGACGGGTAAGCTGTTCGTTGAAATTGATGTTTGACATGGGCGCGACCTCCTTTTTATGGCGTTATTATAATGCCGCATCGCGGCGAAAGCAATGGCGCGTTGCTTGGACTGTAGTGCGGGTTTTCCAACCGCGGGTTGGAAGAAATAAATAAGGCTGTCAAAATGTTGCATTTTGACAGCCTTATTTTCAGTTGAAATTGCGCCGCTACACCGACAGCTTCTTTTTCGGGGCGACGGGGACGGAGACTTGGGAGAGGTATTGCTGGGGGTCCTTGACGCTGATTTCGTCGAGCACGTAGATTACGTACAGCGGACCCGTGAACACGAGGTCGTGCTCCTCCGCATAGGCGAGCAGACGCTGGGGCGAGTCGCCCATCTCGCCGTAATAGCCGCGGGTATAGGCGAAGAGCTGCCGCCCGGCGGCTTTTCTTTCGTGACCCGTGGGGTCCATTGAGAAGAAGCGCGTCGGCTGCGACGGTATGGCGACGAAGTCGTCAATAGTCTCGAAATACCCGCCGACGGGATAACTGGGGTTGACGCGCGAGCTTTGCGCGTCCTGGCAAAACCGAATGAACGTCTCGTAAAAGACATGGTTCTCGGCAAAGTCGTTGACGGGTCCGAGAATAATCGGAATTTCATCAGCCTCTGTGTCAACGATTTCAAATTCGTTGGCGGAAATGCCGGTTTGAATCAAGCCGCGGAACACGTGCGTAATTGAATACGACGCTTGCAGGCGGCGCATTTCAATGTCGAATTTGGTTTCCTGACGAATCAGCAAATCCAAAATGCTCTCCGGCGTGCGGTGCGACTCAAGCTCGCTGATTTCTTTCAGCGTCGTTTGCAGGTCGTTCAGCACGTTGATGAGCTTGACCGTAATAATCTGCTGCGGCGAATAATAGCGATAGCCGTTCTCCCCGCGCTTGACGGGGGCAAACAGCCCGATTTCGTCGTAATACCGCAAAACAGATTGCTTCATGCCCGTAAATTCCGAGAATTGCTTGATTGTTAATAGGTCCGTTCCGTTCATTGATATGCCGCCTTTCTAACCTTCAGGTAAAACCTTCAAGTTGGCTTAAAGATTTTTGCCCGATATTTTTGGAGAAAATGTTGGATTTTTGTAATCGGATTTTTCTATTTGAAACCAAATGGGAGAAAACGCTTTTGCGGACATTTGCTTCAAAAGCCTGATATTACGGGCTTTATTTGGGATAGGAATGGTTACATCTTATTTACAACGCGCCAAATAAAGTGACAATAAAAAACTTTTTGCCGTTTTGATAAAGGTATTGACATTCCGGTTCCATGAACAGTTAAACTAAACACGTGGTACAGAACGAGCATGAAAATGAAGCCGAAATAAAAAGTCTGTAACAGATGCGCGAAAAAGCGACATGAATCGACATTAAAACGTATTCATTATACCACGACGAAACGTTAGAGTCAATTGAATTTCGTGCAATTTGAATCTATTTTAAGGGAGCGTGAGACATCATGGATAACACTACAAACGGCGTGAAAATGATAGACGTCAATGAAGCCGCCCGAGAGTTTGAGCGAACCGAAAAAGAGTACATGTCGCGGCGCGACACGGGCATACCCGTTGCGGGCGCGGCGCAATCGGACAAGCCGAAGCCCGCGAAGGTCAAGCGGCTGGGCAATGTGATGTTCTATCTCACGCTCGTGCTCGTGATTGCGGGGGCGTTCTTCTTCCGCACGGTCGGCGGGTACTCGTTCTATACGGTTTTGACGAAGAGTATGCAGTCGGAAATACCGCAAGGCTCGCTAGTGATAAGCGAGAGGGTTGACCCGAACACGATTCAGCTCGGCGACGACGTGACGTATCTGCGCGAGGACAACAGCACCATAACGCACCGCGTCGTCGGCATCATCGAGAACTACGAAGACACGGGCGAACGCGGATTCACAACGCAGGGCATTGAAAACGAGATGCCCGACCTTAAGACGGTTTTCTCCGCGAATGTCGTGGGCATAGTCAGGGTCAGCATACCGCATATCGGCACGGCGCTGTTTTGGATAGCGGAGAACGTCGTTTCAGTACTCGCGGTTCTCGGCGTGCTGCTGATTCTGCGCGTGTCGCTGAACACCTTCTTCTCGGAGAAGAAGCGGGAGAAAGAGAAGTCGGAAACGACGACTCAACCATGATTTACACAAGAACCGAGGGCGATGCCGCCACGCCCCGGCTCTTGTATAAATAAATTTTAAGTAAAGGAGTTATCAGCAATGAACATGAAAAGCATCATTACTAAGAAGAAGGTCTCTGCTGTCGTGTCGTTACTGTGCATAGTATCCCTCTTAATGTCGGGAACCTATGCGTTTGTAACACGGAACCAGCATAAGACCAACGAAGGGCGAGGTGGTCCGCCCAAGTACGATGTCACGCTCGTCGAAGACTTTGAAGAAAAAGACGACTGGACACCGAACGACCCCAACGTCAAGAAAGAAGTTCGCGTTCACAACATAGGCGTCGCGGCGGACGGCTACGGAGCGGCGTATGTGCGTTTGCAACTGAAAGAATACATGGAAGTTGCGCCGCAGTCTTACACCTATTCCGACGAGCGGTACATGATTGACACCGACGGGCATTTCCGCTGGTACGCATCCGAAGATGACGCGCGTGCGGCGTACCCCGACCATGAGTACACGTTCTTCACCGCGGACCAGATTGGCAAAGACGGCTACCTCGTCATGACGCAAGCGGGCGACCCGAACGGTCAGTACGGCGCGTATGTGATTCTCGGCTTCACCCCGGGAGAGGCGAAATCCCTCGTGCCCGGCGTTGTTCGGGCGGAGAACGCGGCGACAGACCACCACCACGACACGAGTAACGGCGAGTGCCTCTACACTATCCACAAGTGGGACGGCGCATATCCCGGGGACGACGGCGCACCATTCCACGCCTACATCGAGTGGCTGCTCGGTCCCGACGTAATCAGCCTTTCCGACTGGATTGCGGACGGCGCGCGCCAACAGCCGAAGTGGATATATGACGACAGAGACGTTGCCAACCCGTATGTTTACTGGGGCGAAGCACTCCAGCCCGAAACCCACACCAGCAACCTGCTTGAATCAATCAAACTGATTAACCAGCCGGACGGCAGCTTCTACTACGCGATTCACGTCGAAATGGAAGCCCTGTCGCTTGACGAGCTGGCAGGCGGCAACGAATGGAACGACGCTCCCCCCGAGATTATCGAATCCATCGTTGACAACAACAAGTCGATTGTATTCAGCAACATGCCGAACACCACAATAATGGTCGGCGAAACCATCAACGCGCCTGACGTTACCGTCTATCCCAAAGGCTCAAGCCAAGAGGTAACGTGGTCCACCAACAAGCCCGGTACCGTGAGCGTTGACGAGACAACGGGCGAAGTAACGGGGCTTAAGCCCGGCACCGCATTGATTATCGCGACGGGTGAGGACGGGCAAAAGAACGGCTATACCGTAACGGTCATTGCAGACCCGAACGCAACGCCGACTCCGGAACCGACGCAGGAACCGACGCAGGAACCAACGCAGGAGCCGACACAGGAGCCAACGCAGGAACCAACGCAGGAACCGACGCAGGAACCAACACAGGAGCCTACACAGGAGCCGACGCAGGAACCAACGCAGGAGCCGACGCAGGAACCCACGCAGGAACCTACGCAGGAACCTACACAGGAACCTACACAGGAGCCGACCCCGTCCCCGACTCCCACACCTACTCCGACTCCCGACCTGAACCTGCCGACTAAGGCTCCCGACGACGAGACGACAGGCTACAAACCCCGCAACGGCGACGAACTCTACGGGAACGTGGACTATCGCGGTAGTGAAACCGGCGATACAATAATGTACAACGAGGCGGAAATTCACCTTGAGGACATCATAAGCGACGGTAATTATGCAGGTATCACGGTTGATGCGCTTGAAGCTCGCTTTGCCGGCACGTTCACAGTCGGCACAGGCAAGGACGGAAAGCCCGTAATCCTTTGTACGGCTATCCCGACGAACAAAGAGTATTGCGACCAGAAGTATGGTCTGCATCTGGCGCAACCGCAATTCACCACAATGGTGAGATTGACCCGCGCGAGCGACGGCAAGACCGTTGATGTAAAGGTCACAGTAACCTACAGCGCAAAAACTCTGTGGACAGCAGACCCGGATAAAGCCGGATACTAAGCTCTTAACGACATCGCAGCAGAATAATAACATGAAAGGGAGATTATAATGAACGCTTCACTTGCAAACGGCACTAAAAGCCGCAAACTCCTGGCGATTATACTCGCGGTAGTGCTGCTCCTCGGGAGCATCGCGGGCGTAATCGCGACCACGCTGGCTGCAAAGAGCGACCTGGAGGTGACTATTGACCCACCGACAAACGGATATTTGGCGTTGGAAGTCGGTCAGATAGCCAACATGACTGTTGGTAACCTCTTTGAAGCAACGAGCAGCGACCAGACAATCGCGGTTGTAACCTACACGCCGGGCAGCGATTTGCGCAATCTGCACACGCTGGGCGTAAAAGCCGGAACAATGACGACGGCTTACGGCGCGGAAGGCGGCGCGGTTCGGTCGCAGGCTTATCAAGTCACAGACTCGAACAACATCACGAAGTACATACTCGCCGGCGGCGGCGAGGGCATTATAGGCAAGCCGGGCGGCACGCTCACAATCCCGGTGCGAGCGTTTGTAACCCCGCACGGACAAGTGACTCCCGTTGAGAGCACAGCGGCGAAAAGCACCATAACATGGTCAACTTTCCGCCCGTATGACCCCGTTGCGGAAGTCAGCGCAAGCGGTGAAATCACCGCAAAGGCAAAGGGCGTAACCATTATTCTCGGTCAGTTCACCGATAAATGGGGACGTCAGCAGGACATTCACTTCCTCATTGCGGTCGGCGTAAGCATCAACGACAGCAGTCTCGGCGAGTTGCTCGACCTGATTGAGCGCGCAGAGGGTATCATTGCCCTTGAGCCGAACCCGTACACCGACGACAGCATCAGCAACCTCGAAGAAGCTAAGGACGCGGGTATCGCAGCAGTCGGCGGCACAGAGGAAGAAATCCTTGCCGCAATCGACGACCTGAAGGACGCGCTTGACGACCTCGACCTGCGCAACGTCGGCGGCATCATCGGACCCGACGCGAACGGCAACTACTACAAGCCCGTCGGCGACCCGAAGAACGTCTACGAAGTCGTTGACAAGGACGGCAACTCCAAGCAACCGCCCGAATACGTGTACGATGCGGACGGCAACCCGAAGAACGGCGTTGACGGTCCCGCGTACCACACGGACGGCAATAACTACTACATTCAGGACCCCGAAAATATCTTCAAAAAGGTAGACCATGACGGGTCAATCATCGAATCCCCCGCAATCTGGGGCGGAGAGGACAAGATACTCGGCACGGGCGACGATAAGCCCGTTGTGAAGTTCGACGACGGTTATTACATCGACCTCGGACAGAACATCTGGCAGAAAGTCACTCCTCCGACGACGCTCGGACCCATAGTCGGCGGCGGACCCGACCTGAACCCCGCGACGAACCCCGTGGTGCCGATTGTCAAGAACGGCGATAAGTACTACATCGGACCGCTGACAGACGGCAGCGACATCTACTACTACGGAGACAAGCAGGTCGGCGGCGACGGCAAGGTGAACAGCACCGCGTCAACGCTCGACGGCACCGACGAGAAGTATCACCTCGTTAACGGCGTGATGGTTCCCGAGGGCGGCACAATCCTCGGACCCGACGACAACGGCAACTACTACAAGCCCGTCGGCGACCCCGAGAACGTCTTTGAAGTCGTAGACGGAAACGGCAACCCGACGAAGCAACCTCCCGATTACGTCTACGCGCCTGACGGCGACCCCGTCGGCGGAGCGGACGACAACACACCCGCTTACCCGAAGGACGGCAACTACTATGTTGAGGACCCCGAGGGCAGCAACATCTACAAAAAAGTTGACTCCGACGGCGACCTCATCGACACGCCCGCAATTTGGGGCGGCGGCGACGGTAAGCTCGGCGGCACGGACGACAAGCCCGTCGTGAAGTACGGCGACGACTATTACGTTGACCTCGGACAGAACATTTTCCAAAAGGTTGACAAGTCGAACCCGACGCAGCTCGACCCGACGAAAGTCGGCGGCGGACCCGACCTGAACCCCGCGACGGGTCCCGTAACCCCGATAGATGAGAACAACGGCAAGTACTATGTCGGACCTCTCGGACCCGACGCAGACGGCAACAACTACTACTACGGCGACAAGAAAATCGGCGGCGACAACTTAGTGGAAAGCACAGCCGACACGAAGCACAGCACCGACGACAAGTACTATCTCGTTGACGGTACAATGACGACCGACAAGCCGTCGCAAGCGGTTGAAGGCATCGGAACACCGGCGACAGGTCGCGTGGTAACTCCCGCAATGTCCGGCGACAGCGTAAACTGGTATGAGATTGCCACAAACGGCGGATACTCGCTAATCGTGCGTGATTCATCAGTAGCAAGCGGCGTTGCATTCCATACGCCGTTTGAGAAGAACACGTACAGCGACTCAAATCTGCGTAACCAGCTTAACAACTGGTACAAGAACACCCTGACAAGCGCAGCCGGAAAGCTGAAGTCCTACGCGGTTTACAACAACGTACTGTGCCGTCTGGGGCACGGCTCGCAGGACATCAACTACCTGAACGGCTACAGCGTTCCCTCCGCGATGCCCGCGGGGTTGACGGACAACGACATCGTGTTCGCGTTGAGCTTCCAAGAGGCAATGCGCTTCTGCAGCAACGACTCGACTTTGAGCACGGCGACGGCAAAGGCAAACTGGGCGCTGCTCTCAGACCGCAACGGTCAGTGGTGGTTGCGTTCGCCTGACATCAACGTTGACCAATACACGGCGGCGAACAACTTAATGGCGAGCGGCACATTGCAACGCTCACACGTAACCCTGTCGATGAACGCGCGCCCTGCAATGTGGATTAAGTCGGACATCTTCGACATCACATTCCCCTCCGTGCCGGGCAGCGGCACTCCCACAGTCGCGAACACGGGTCGTCTCATTGACGGCACAAAGATTGGCGACAGCACCTCCGACTGGCTGGAAATCGCGACAATGGGCGACTACTCGCTGATTATCCGCAAAGGCGCGTTGTCAGGAACCGTGTATTACGAGAACGCGTTGTCAAAGCCGATAACATGGTACAAAACTTCGCTGCCCGCAGCTTCCGCTCTTCGTCCGTACATCAGCAAGAACGACGGCGGCTGGAACAGCGGCGACATCAACAGCCTGACAGCCGGCAGGAGCAAACCGACAGGTGTTCTGGCAACCACGAGCGACACCACAACCTGCTTCCTGCTCAGCTACGGCGAGTTCGCGCAGTATTGCAGCAAGACGGCGGTGGACGTCAGCACGAAACCGAAAACTTCACCCGCCGCCGCGCAGGCAAACGCCGACCTCGTGACCAAAGAGGCGCAATGGTCCTCGACCTACACACCGGGCACGACGCTCAACTGCGGCTACATGTTGAACGGCGCGGTGGACGGAAAGCTCAACGAGTCGCCGTGCACCGTACACCCCGCGATGTGGATACTGTCCTCCGCGTTTGACACGCTGGGCAAGTAAACCACAGGCAATAACCAAGCAATAACCAAGCAATAACCAAGCAATAACTAAACACAGCACCGCGCTCCCTCGCGGGGAGCACCTCACGGGAGAGCGCGGGAAAAATAAAACGACAAGGTGGGATTGCGTATGAGCCATAATAACTCAATAAAATTCAGAGTAATGCGACGGCGCATAGTAGTTCTGCTCGTTGTCTTGACCCTGATTGCGAGCTACGCGTTCGGCTGGCTCGACAACTCACAGCACAGGACTAACGTGCTGCGCGGGGGGCACGAAACGACCACCGCGATTTTGGTGAAATACGCCAAGGACGCGGACGGTAACCCGCTTGACATAAGCGGCGCGGCGATGGTCAGCTTTGACCCGCCGTTGTTCGCAACCGTGCCGGGTGCGAGCTTCGACTTGTACCGCGCAAGCGACGGGGCGAAGCTCTACACGGCAAGGACGAACGAACAGGGAGAGTTGCTCGTACCGCTGCACCTTGAAATCGGAACGTACTATTTCAGCGAAACCGCGCCGCCGGACGGGTTTGATTATGACCGCGACGAGCAGGGCGCGCTGACCACTCGGTATTACTTTGAGATTACCGAGCAGGACATTGCGAACGGAACCGTAATCCTCGTTTCCGCATATAACCGCAGGGGTAAGCTGACGATAGAAAAAACTGTGGTGAACGAGGACGGAACGGGTCTGACGCAAGAGCAGCTGGATAAGGAGTTCCGCTTCAGGGTTTGGTTCTCGGACGGTAAGGTTTATCCTTACGCGGTATCGTACATTGGCGGAGTTGCGCCGACGCCTGCGCCGATTGTACTGCCCGCGGAGGAACCGCCGTTTGCAGAGCCGCCGACCGATGGCGAACCGCCAGTTAACGGCGGTGAGCCGACGGAGCAGCCGCCCGAGGCGGGCGAACAACCCGAATCGGTTGAGCCGCCCGAAGCGACCGAACCCGCGCAGGTGCCGCCGACTGTTGACGGCGAGCAGCCCGAAGCGGGAGAGCCGCCGATGACGGAGCAGCCGCAGGAAGCGGTTGAGCCGCCCGAAACGGGTGAAAACCCGTCGGAGCAGCCCACGGAAGAGGCAACGGAACAGCAACAACCCGCACAACCCGAGGAATCGGAAGAGCCGCAAGTACCGGAACAGCAAATACCCGAGCAACCCGAGGAATCGGAACGGCAACCCGAAAACAGCGGCAGTCAATCGGAGGAAACGGACGAATCCGAGCAACAACCCGATGACGGTCAACCCGAGCAGCAACCCGAGCGGCAGCCCGAGGAGCAATCGGAAGAGCAATCCGAAGAGAACTCAGAGGAGCAGCCTATTGAGCAGCCCGAAGAGCAACCATCGGCGCAGCCGACAGACGAGCAACAGTCGGAGAATCAACAGTCGGAGGTTCCACCCGAGGAGCAGCCGATACCACTACCTCCGACTCCGCAGCCCGAAATGACGGCTGACGATGAGGGCGGACTTGAGAATCAGAGCGTTCCCACAGTCACGCCATACCCGACGGATATGCCGACGAACTATGTCGAGTTTACGCTGCGTCACGGGGAACAGGCGGTGTTCAACACCGTTCCCGTCGGCGTTACGTATCAGATATGGGAAGTCGATGTACCCGAGGGCTACTCGCCCGGAGTTGTTAACAGGGTCGGCAAAATACCGACCTACAGCGAGGACCCGAACGGCGCGTTGGAGCAATACACCAACACATACACCAAAGACCCGCCGCCGGGCACTTACAAGGAACTGTACATCGTAAAACGCGTCACGAATGACGCAAACGGTGAAACGCGCGACGTTGAGTTCACAATCGAAGTGATAATTAACGGCAAGTCGCGTGAGTTCACACTCAAGGCTGACGAGCAGTACGGACCGCTCATAGTGCCGCAAGGCGCGAGCGTTATGGTGATTGAGCGCAGCGATAAGCTGCCCGACAAGTTTGAGCTTGTCGCAATCTCCGCGCCGTACACGGACGTGGCCGGCTACTACTGCGTGGCTGTGACGAACAGATATTCGCCCGAGCCACCGCCGACGCCAACGCCGTCTCCGACACCTGAGACCACGCCATCGGTTACGCCGCCGCCGGGGACACCGACTCCGACTCCGACTGCGCCGCCGACAGCAACCCCGACCCCATCGACAACGCCATCGACAACGCCGACGACAACGCCGACGACAACGCCATCGACAACGCCAACGGTTACACCGACGGTTTCCCCGACACCGACGGTAACACCGCCGACATTGCCGCCACCTACGACGAATCCACCGACGAACCCGCCGACGAATCCGCCCACGATACCGCCGACGCAGCCACCGACGATGCCGCCACCCCCGACGACGCCGCCGACGGCAAGCCCGACGATACCGCCATCGGCAACACCGACTTCACCGCCAACGGCAACACCTACGGCAACGCCCCCGGCAACACCGACGCCGACGTCACCGACGACGCCGCCGCCTGTAACGCCAACGGCACCGCCGCAGTCATTGCCGCCGACAATGGCGCCGCCCCCGACGCCACATGTAACAGGTGGAATCATTGTACCGAGCGACGACACGTACTACGAGTTCGACGACAACGGCACGCCGACGGGCGAATGGCATTGGGACCCCGACGACGAGGTTTGGGTATTCGTGCCGTATAACCCCGACGAAACGCCTAAGACAGGCGACGCAAGCACAATCGGTTGGGCGATTGTGCTGGGCATTGCTCTGACAGTCGGCGCGGTAACGCTTCAATCAAAGCGCAAAAGAAGCAAAGGGTAATACGACGAGGCAACCACACATGCGCTTGAGCCGCCGAAGAAATAAAACGCGCGGCTCAAGCGCGGCACAAAAAAGATATAAATAAAGGGATAGTATGGGATTTAAGATATGAGACAGAAAAGGGGTATTATAATGAGTAAGAAAATGACTTCGGGTTACAAGAAAATCATTGCGCTCGGAATGGCAGCGGTAATCCTCACCGTTACGGTTATCGGCGGAACCTTCGCCTGGACAGATTACAGGCAGCACAAGACAAACGAATTTAAGGCAACGGGCAAAATTTATGACGTTACGTTGATTGAAGAATTTATTCCGAAAGACGACTGGAAGGTCACCGATGCCTGCATTGAAAAAGAAGTCCGCGTTAAGAATATGCTAAACCCCGATGACGCGAAATCCGGTCCCGTCCTTGTGCGTTTAACGTTCAAAGAGTATATGGAAATAGCGGCGCAGACCGGTTACGTATATACGCCAGACCGTTACGCGGTTGGCGAGGACGGCGCGTTCATAGGCTCGCTTACGGAGCCGACGGAGCAATGGCTCGCAAATCAGGGCTATCCCAACCACGAATACGCGCAGATTAAGGACGCAATATCCGGCGTAACCGCATACTTCATCAAGACGAAAGCCGGAGACATCAACGGTCAGTACGGCAAGTACATCGTAACCGACACGGGCGTTCCCGCGGGCGCGCAGCCTGTCATACAGGGTAGTGTCAGAGCGGACGTTACGTCCACCGCCGCGCATATCGCGGGCTCCAATGACGAGTGCAACTATCCCGCGCACAACCTCGCGAGCATGACCGGCGACCTGACGTTGCCGATTCGCGAGTTCGTGACATGGGACAACGGAGCCGCCGTCATCCCGCTCAGCGCGCTGCAAGAGGGACAGACGGGCGTGTGGGTTTACAACGACACCGACGTATCCGACACATACGTTTACTGGGTCGGACTGCTCCGCCCCGGTCAGACGACAGCCGACGCGTTTGAGTCGGTCGGTCTTATCAAGCAGCCGGACGGCACGTTCTACTACGCAATCCACGTTGACATGGAAGCCATCTCCCCCGATGAGCTACCGACATGGACGAGTATTCCCGCGTCTGTAAAGGCGGCGCTGGAAGCGGCAATCAAGGCATAGTCTGAGCAATACATATTAAAGACGCGGAGGAAATATCCTCCGCGCCTTTGCGTTTATGTTGCGCCGTCGTCAATCGGCTCCGTGTCGTCAATAACGAAGCCGGGCAGTATATGCGTACTGACGGTAAACCACACGGGCGTGTGCGAGCTGTATTCCCAGCCGATTTTGACCGAAATCGCGCTCTCGCCGCCGTCCTCCTCCTGCGGGAAGGACAGCGCAAACTTATCGTCGGATATATAGTTCTTGCCGTCAATCGTCGCGTAGAACCCGAAAGGAACCTTCATGCTCGCAATCCTGTCCGCAAGCTCCGCGTAATCCGCGTCGCGCAGCGCGGCGAGCAGCTCGTCCACCGCGAAGTACATGTGCGTATTGTCGGCAAGCTCGTCATACCCGTAATACGCAAAGGTTTCGGACGGGAAAAACTCAACGTCGCTCAAGTAGTACCTTTGAATGTGGTTCGGCAGATTGTAGTTCGGTGCCTGCGCCGCGTCGCTCACGAGCAGACGGAACCCACCCTCGACAATTCGCGCGTCAGCCATCTCGTTATACTCGGCGGCAAGCGCGTCGTCGTCCCACTTGAACTCAATATCAGTCGCGGGACGCAGAATAAAGGTCTTGCCGCCCGCGCTCCCAAGCTCCGTGTACGGCGCCCAAGTGCGGTCGCCCTCCGTCATGGCGTTCCATTCGGCGACGTCGAGTATCTGAATGTAACACAGCACGCCGCCGTAACCCGCGTTCTCGTTCGCGAGATTGATGAAGCGCACCGACGTGTCAGTTTCTTCAACGCGGAACTTGCCGCGCCACGATTCAGGCAGCGTGACATAGAACAAGCCGTTCTTGTCCGCGAACGTGTTGTCATAAGGCGTGTACGACGCGTTGACGGGTTCGCCGATGAACTCCGTGCCGTCCAAATCCGTCTCAACCGCCCAGATATGACCGAGAAAACCGTTCGGGAAGTAGTCGCTGACGCTCCACGCGTAAGTAAACGAACTCGCCAAAACTCCCTGCGTGTAGCACAGCAGTATAGGCTCGGCTTCCGTACCCGCCTCGGCGCAGTAGATGTCCAGAACGTTTGTGCCGTCAGGAACCGCAACCGTTATCGCGGTTACGGGTTCGAGCTGATACCAACCGTCAACCTGATTGAGCGGCGCGGTCTGCTCGACGTTATAGAGCGCGACACGCGGCGCGGCGAGCGGCAACCGCGCGGGAGTTTCGCCGCCGAGCGTGTACGTTTCGCCGAACAGCTCAAGCTGATTTTTGCTGTACCGAATACGCAATCCCGACAGGGGCGTGACCTGTGCGTACAGCCATGTCTGACCGTCCTTGTCCTTTTGCGCGCTGTACGGCAGGACGCTTTGCAGCGCGGCGCGGAGGTCCGCGCCCGTCTCGTCGGTGCTCTCAATGACGTAAAGCTCAAGCAGCCGCGCCATGTCGAAGTTGTTCAGCCGCAACTCCGCGTCGCCAAGCACGGTTATATACGGCGAATATTCCGCGTCCGACAAGATATAGTCGCCGACGGGAACCCCGCGACTGTTCGCGCCCGTAAGGCACACCACGCCGACGACCGCAAGGAGCACAACGGCGATAACGCTCAACCACAACGCGCGCTTTTTGAAGCTCACAATAGACTTGACGCGCGTCTTAATGCCGCTCTCACCGAACGCGAGCGCGCCAAAGGCGTTGCCCTTATAAGTGCCGATACTGACGAGCGAACGCGCGTATTCGGCGCGAATGTCGCCCCCCGCGAGCTGCATAACGCGCTCGTCGCAAGCGATTTCGCGGTCGCGGTTCGACAGCAGGAACGCCGCCCAAATAACGGGGTTGAACCAATGCACCGCGAGAACGAGCATTGACAGCAGCTTTGTAACGTGGTCGAACCGCCGTATATGCACGCGCTCATGCGAGACGATGTGCGCGATTTCGCGCTCCGTGCACACGGCGTCAATGTCGCTCGGCAGGTAAATTCTCGGCTTGAACAGCCCGAACACGATTGGGCTTTGTACGCCGTCGGACGTGTAGACATTCTCGCCATAGCCCCTGTACAACACCGCCGTGCGTAGCTTCAGCGCGACGAGGGCATAGGAAACAAGCACATACAGCACGAGCGCGGACACGCCCCACACCCAGATGTGACCGAGCAGCAGCAGCCACGCCTCCGAGTGGTAAGCTTCCGTCGTCGGCGTATACCCCGCGGGAGTATCGGGCGCGGGGTCGAGGTACACGGTAACGGTGCCGATGCCGCCGTCAAGCGCGTCGCCGATTGTATTGAACGCCGCGCCGATGGCGGAGCCGAACGATACGTTTTCGCCGACAAGCCGAGACGGGGTAGGCGGAGCTTCCACCGCGTTGAACAGCGAAAACGGCGAGGGAATTGTAACCGGCAGGACGAGCCGAATGAACACGAGCAGCCACAGCGCGTAAGAAAACAGCTTTGGCATTCGCCGCCGCAACGGCAACCGCACGAGGAACACCGCCGCCGCGATTACGGACGCGGTTACGCTCATGTTGAAAATCGCCGCAAATGCCGCGCTCATTTGACACCGCCCGTCTTTTCGTCGATGATGCGCTTCAGCTCGTCGGCTTCCGCTTCGGACAGCTTGCCGCCGTCCAAAAAGCTGACGAGGAACATCTTCAGCGAGCCGCCGTACATCTTTTCCAGCAGCTCGCGGCTCTCGCTCTGCTGCACCGACGATTTAGGCACGAGCGCCGTAACCGTCGAGCTGTCGTTTTGCGCCGCGCCGCGCTGTGACAGTCGCTTGAGAATCGTGTAAGTCGTCGTGCGCTTCCAACCGAGCGCGTCGGCGGCGAGCCGCACAAGCTCCGTCGAGCTGACGGGTTCGCGCTCCCAGATGATATTCATCAGGCGCAGCTCCGCGTCAGGCAGTTTTATTGCGTCCATATTATGTACCTCCCAAAAAATAAAAGACGTGTCTAAAGTTGTAGACTAACTACAGTCTCCAACTTTAGACACGCCTTGTCAACTAGGAAATTTTATCGAACAAACAAACAAGCGCGGGCAATATTTTCGCCCGCGCTTAACCTATTTCAAATACTTCCGCATACGCTCAAGCACTTCCTCGAAGTCGAGCGGCTTGCCGACGTGCGCGTCCATTCCCGCGGCGAGACAGCGGTCAATATCCTCACGGAACACGTTCGCGGTCATCGCGACAATCGGGATTTTACGCGCGCGCGGTAAATCAAGCTGCCGAATACGGCGCGTCGCTTCGTAGCCGTCCATTTCGGGCATCTGCACGTCCATGAAAATCATACTGTAGCGGTCGGGATTCTCCGCGAACAGGCGCAGCGCGACCTCACCGTTTTCGGCGCAGTCCACGGTAACGTGTGTCGGCTCAAGAAGCGTCAAAACGATTTCGCGGTTAATCTCAACGTCCTCCGCGAGCAGCACCGTAAACCGCGAGAAGTCGTCCAGCTTTTCGGGGTCGTCCTCCTGCTTAATCGTTGCGTCGGAGCCGAGACAGTCGCTTATCAGGTCGGCGATTGCGGACGGGAACAGCGGCTTCGGCAGGAATTTGTCAACGCCCGCGGACTTTGCCTCGTCCTCGATTATGCTCCAATCGACAGAGGAGAACATCGTGACTATCGAGCGGCGGTGGCTCTTCTCGCGAATCTGCCGCGCAAGCTCAATGCCGCTAATACCGGGCAACCGCCAGTCTAAGAAGTAAATATCGTAGTTGTCGTTAACCTCAAGCATACGCCGCGCTTCCTCGCCGCTCTCTGCAACGTCGCATTGGATACCGAACCGCAGGGCGATTTCGTTGAAAAACTCCCGCACCTCCGGCTCGTCGTCAACGGCGAATATGCGGATATTGCCCCAGTTCACGCCGGGCGACAGCAGGGAGCGGAAGTCCTTCGCCGCCGCGCGCTGAACCTTAACAGTAAACGCAAACGTCGAACCCTCGTTCGGTATTGAGTCCGCCCAAATCACGCCGTCCATCATTTCGACGATGCGCTTTGAGATTGCAAGCCCCAACCCCGTTCCGCCGAACTTGCGTGAGGTGCCGCTCTCGGCTTGCTCAAACGAGTGGAACAGGCGCGTCTTTTGCTCGTTCGTGATGCCGATGCCCGTGTCCGTAACCTCAATTTGCAGGGTGCAAACGCCGTTTTCCTCGCTGATAAGGTGCGTGTCAAGGCGAATCGTGCCCTCCTCGGGCGTGAACTTGACGGCGTTGGACAGCAGGTTCGTTATGACCTGCGACAGCCGCTGGTCGTCGCCAAGCAGCATTTTCGGTATGTTGCGGTCCACCGTCACGTAAAACGACTGCCGCCGCTCGTCAACGCGGAAGTTGATTACGTTAACGACCTTTTGCAGCATCTTCTCAAAATCGAAAGTGACGGGCGAAAGCTCCAGCTTGTTCGCCTCAATCTTCGACATATCGAGAATGTCGTTGATAACGCCGAGCAAATGCTTGGAAGCGTCGCCGATTTTCAGGAACGCGTAGTCCTTTTTATCCAGAGTAGTCGAGCTTTTGCCGATTGCGGTCATGCCGATTATCGCGTTCATCGGCGTGCGCATCTCGTGCGACATGTTTGACAGGAAGTCACCCTTTGCGCGCGAAGCCTGAATCGCGCCCGAAAGCGCGGCGGCGCGCTCCTTGTCCATCAGGTCGCGGGCTATGGCGTTGGAAATCGCGCTGGAAACCGTGCTGACAAGCTGCGTGTCGCTCTCCGTCCACACGCGGTAGTCGCGGCATTCCTCAATACTGAGCATTCCCCAGTACTCGTTCTCAACATACAGCGGCGCCCAAATGAACGACTTAAGACCGACCTTTTCAAAAACCTTGTACTCGCCGTTGCCGTATGTCGCGGTGTTCTCGCAGTAGACGCTCGGAATATCAACGTCGTCGGGCACCTCACGCGAGAAAGTTGAGTTGATTATGTCGTTAAACCCGTCCTGCGTCGGGTCGGGAATCCACTTCTCGTCACAGAACCAGAAGTAAGCGGGGTGACTGTCCTCTGAATCCTTCTCCGCGAACGCGACAAGCACGCGCGTCACGCCGAGGAACTCACCGACGCGCTTCAGCGCGTTTTCAATCAGAACCGACATCGAATCCTTGGAAATAAAGCTCTTCGATATGGCAGACATCAGCTGCTGCTGCTCAAGCCTGTCGCGCAGCATACGTGTGCTCGCGTCGCGCTCCACGGCGTTTGCGAGCAGCAGACTGCCCGATTGCAGGATATTCGCCTCAAGCTCGTTGCAGACGCGCTCACTATGGCAGTTGTCAAACGTTACGAAGCCCCAGAACGCGTCCTGTAAATACACGGGAAACGCCATGACCGACCTTATGTTGAATTGGGAGAGCATTTCCACAACCATGGGGGAGAACCACGTCAGCGGACCCGCGACATATTCGCGCCGCGCGAACCTCTCGTCCCATTCGGGAATACGTTCAATATAGTTGCGCCCCGTTTTCGCAATGAGCGTAACCGCCGTAATTTCATCGCCCGAACGCCAACCGTAGAGCTGTTCGTAGCACGGCTGACCGTCCCGCACAGAGGAACGCCAAATGTACACGCGGTCCATGTCAAGGCAATGCGCCATCTTCTCCATGCTCACACTTAGCGCAGTCTCAAACTGCTCCGACTCCGTGGTCAGCAGTATCGTCGCCGCGTCATTGACGAAGCGCAGAAGCTCGTCATTGCGCTTAAAGCCCGCGCCAAGTTCCTCCGCCTGCGTTCTCGCGTTATTGTAAACGTTGCGCTGGAACAGAATTACCGCGCCGACAAAGCAACCGATTACGAATATGGATTGCAGCGTGTCATAAAACCTCTGCATAGGCTCAAGCTTGTGAACATACGGCAGGAAAATCGGGTCAACAAGCGTGAAGTAATAGCACAACACCGTAACAACGGTGGTAGCCGCGAGTATAAGTATACGCCGCTTACCGTGCAGCACCAAGAACGACAGGATAATGGCGAGCGAGAAATATGACGCCATGCCGGAGTCCGCGCCGCCGTTTGTAAAGAATATCAGCGGGAACAGCACGATGCCGACGGAGCCGACAATGATTGTGGGCACAGACTTTGCGGCGGAGGGACGCACTATTGACAGCGCGAACAACGCCATAATGGACACGAGCATTGCCACGAGTATCAGCATTGAGCCGAGCGGCACGCCCTCAATAATGCGGGCAATAAGCGCGACGAACGCGGCAAGCGCGCCGAGACAGCACGCCATGTTGAAAACGCGCGTCTCAATCGGCGACGAACCTGACAGTATGTGCAGAGAGACAAAATCTTTCAGTTTTTTCGTGTTTAACGCCTTCTTTCACGGGAACGAATAACGGGAAATATTGCCGAACATATATGTAAGAAATTCCGACAAGTTAACTATGTATAGTCTCTGTTATTTTAGTCCATTGAAGCGTTGCAGTCAACCTTTATTTGATGTATTTATTACATTTTCGAGAAAATTCTACCCCGAACGACGTAATTTGTAATTTCTGCTATCCCAACCAACGTCGCGGCGGTGAGATTGGGCGCGAGTTTTCCACAATTTGCTCCGCGAAAATCGCGGTGGAATAGCACAGCCGAAACTGTGCCCGCAACTGCGAGCGCAGTTTAATTATCCGTTGACTTTGAAGCCCATGTGTTATAAAATCTAGGTAACTATACCGCGTTGGCGGAAAAATGGAGGAATACTAATGAAGAACATCTATGTTGTAAGCAGCTGCCGCACGGCAATCGGCAGCTTCGGCGGTTCGCTGAAGGACATACCCGCGCCAAAGTTGGGGGCGATTGTCGCCAAAGCCGCGATTGAGCGCGCGGGCATTGCGCCGGAAGCGTTGAGCGAGGTCATGTTCGGCTGCGTGCTGACGGCGGGCTTGGGGCAGAACCCCGCGCGACAGGTTGCAATCGGCGCGGGCGTACCGAACGAGGTTGCGGCGTATACAATCGGCATGGTGTGCGGCAGCGGAATGAAAGCCGTGATTGAAGCGGCGCGCGCGATTGCGGCGGGCGACGCGGAGATTATCCTCGCGGGCGGCACCGAAAACATGTCGGCGGCTCCGTATGCCATTCCGACGGCGCGTTACGGCGCGCGCATGAACGACGCGAAGCTTGTGGACACCATGATTTCCGACGGGCTGTGGGACGCGTTCAACGGCTACCACATGGGCATCACCGCCGAGAACATCTGCGACGAATGGGGCATCACGCGCGAAGAGCTTGACGCTTTCGCCCTGTCGTCACAGGAGAAAACGGCTGCGGCGCAAGCTTCGGGGCGGTTCGACGACGAGATTATCCCCGTGCCGGTCAAGGTCAAGCGCGAAACCGTTGACTTCAAGGTGGACGAATTTCCGCGCGCAACATCTGCGGAAGCTCTCGCGAAGTTGAAGCCCGCGTTCAAGCCCGACGGCGGGCGCGTCACGGCGGGCAACGCCTCCGGCATCAACGACGGCGCGGCGGCAATCATTCTCGCGTCCGAGGAAGCCGTCGCGAAATACAACCTGAAGCCCATCGCAAAGCTCGTCTCGTGGGGGCAGGGTGGCGTTGACCCGAAGATTATGGGCACGGGTCCGATTCCCGCGACGCGCAACGCGCTTGAAAAAGCGAACCTCAAAATCGGCGACATCGACCTGATTGAAGCGAACGAAGCCTTTGCGGCGCAGTCGATTGCGGTTGCGCGTGACCTTGAGTTCGACATGAGTAAGGTCAACGTCAACGGCGGCGCGCTCGCGCTCGGGCACCCCGTCGGCGCGTCGGGCGCGCGCGTAATTGTGACGCTGCTGCACGAGATGCAAAAGCGCGACGACGTGAAAACAGGTCTTGCCACGCTGTGCATCGGCGGCGGCATGGGTGTCGCAACCGTGTGGGAAAAGGTGTAACAAACCGCTTTAGCGTAACTTAGTGAAAAGGAGGGGAGACGCGTGGATTTTGCGGACTATTTCGGACACGGCACGCGCTTCCCCGACTATGCGGGAGGTACGCTCGCCATTCCCAATTCGCTGCTCGCGCATTACGGCGCAACGCCGCACCACGCGACGCTGCCGATTCTCGACAACGCGTTGCGGGCGGGTTATCGCAATGTCGTGCAAATTGTGCTCGACGGTATGGGCAGCGCGCTGCTGACCACTCACTCGCCGAGCGGATTCTTTGCGCGGCACAACGCGGCGGACGTGTCGGCGGTGCTCCCGAGCACGACGGTTGCCGCGCTGACGAGCTTTGAGAGCGGTCTGTCGCCGATTGAGCACGGTTGGCTGGGCTGGGCGTGTTACTTCAAAGAGATGGAAAAGGTCGTAGACATGTTCAGTGGTAACGAAAGCGGGACGCAAACCCGCGTCGCGGACGTGCGCCGCCTGATACCGTATGACAGAATTTTCGAGCGTATTCGCGTCGCGTCTCCCGACGTGACGGTGAGCATTGCGTCGCCGTTCAGCGCGCCGGCGGCAAACACCGTGACGGATATTTGCGCGCGTGTAACGGAGCTGTGCGCGGAGTCGGGCAGGCATTTCATATACGCTTACAATCCGCAACCGGACACGGTGACGCACGACAATGGTTGCAAGCACGAGCTTGTCGGCTCGACAATACGCGAATATGAGCGGCAAATTGAGCGGCTTTGCGCTGAATTGCGCGGCACGCTCGTGATTGTAACCGCCGACCACGGGCTGACGGACGTGCGCACGGAGTATTTGCAGGACTATCCCGAGGTGTCGGAGTGCCTCGCCGCGCCGATGAGCGTAGAACAGCGCTGCGTATCATTATTCGTGAAAAATGAATATTTAACCACATTTGCGCTGCGGTGGAACGCGCGCTTCGGCGACTCGTTCAAGCTGCTGTCAAGGCGCGAAGCGTTAGAGCTTGAGCTTTTCGGCGCGGGAGTGCCGCACCCGCGAGCGTTGGAATTTATCGGCGACTACATTGCGGTCGCGACGGGCAACGTCTTGGTGAAGCACCGCAGACGCAGCGACGGACGCGAGTTCGCGGCTTCGCACGCGGGCGCGCGAACGGAGGAGATGACGGTGCCCGTGATTTTGGTGGGATAAATCGCGCTGACCGAATAGGTTATTAGATTGACTGCGCAATGACAAATGCGGCTTGAGCCGCGAACAAATTATAAAGTAAAGGGTGAATTTCAAATGTCATTATCGGTTTTTATGATTGCTATTATTTATACTCTCTGTATTATTGTGTCCACCTTCAGCAAGACGAGAGCGCTTAACGTCGTCGCCTTCTGGGCTGCCGTTATCACCGGAATTGCATTGGTTTGCCTGACAGTTTACCTGTCCGCGAGCTTTGGACCGACGGTTCAACTCATAATCAGTGCTGTAATCATCTGCGATTTCGTCATGCACCTTGTGGGCAAGCGGACTCTGCGCGATAAATAGAGAAAAGCGTCGCGAATTAGCGCGACCGAATCGGTTAATTTGGTTGGTACATGGGGATAAGGAGCTATATTATGGCGTTTGTGCATCTGCACGTACATAGCGAATACAGCCTGCTCGACGGGGCGTGCCGCGTCAAGGAGTTAGTGGCGCGCGCCGCCGCGCTCGGGCAGACCGCTGTCGCAATAACGGACCACGGCGTCATGTACGGCGCCGTGAATTTTTATAAGGAAGCAAAGGCGGCGGGTGTCAAACCCATTATCGGCTGCGAGGTGTATGTTGCCACTCGCGGTATGCGCGACATGGATTATGACCGAGACGGTCAGCGGTATCACCTTGTCCTGCTCTGCCGAAATGAGACGGGGTACCGCAACCTGTGCCGCATGGTTTCTCGCGCGTTTACCGAGGGATTTTACGTCAAGCCGCGAATCGACATGGAGCTTCTGCGGCAACACTCGGAGGGGCTTATTGCGCTGTCGGCTTGCCTTTCGGGCAAGATTCCGCGCCTGCTCGCGGACGGCAGATACGACGAAGCGCGCGCCCACGCGCTCGAAATGCGCGAGCTTTTCGGGGACGACGGGTTCTATCTCGAGCTGCAAGACCACGGGTTGGAGGACCAACGCCCCGTGAACGTCGGCATATTGAAGCTGCATAAAGATACAGGAATCCCGCTAGTCGTCACGAACGACGTGCACTACCTGACGCGCGACGACGCGTATGTGCAGGACGTTTTGATGTGTATGCAGACGGGCAAGCAGCTCTCCGACCCCGACCGACTGCGGTTCGACACGACAGAGCTGTTCTTCAAGGGCGAGGGCGACATGCGCAAGCTTTTCCCCGACCACCCCGACGCCGCCGACAACACCGCCAAAATCGCGGAGCTGTGCAACTTTGACTTCGAGTTCGGCAAGTACCATCTGCCAGAATTTCACCTGCCCGACGGCGTGACCGCGAAGAGCTACCTGCGCGAGCTGTGCCTTGTGGGATTCGCGAAGCGATACGGCGAAAACCGCCCGGAAGTCCTGCGGCAGATGGACTACGAGCTTGACATGATTGAGCAAATGGGGTTCACGGACTACTTCTTAATCGTGCACGACTTCATCGCCTACGCCAAGGGGCAGGGGATACCTGTCGGTCCCGGGCGCGGAAGCGCGGCGGGCAGCGTCGTCAGCTATTGCCTTGACATCATCGCGATTGACCCCATTAAATACGGGCTGTATTTCGAGCGTTTTTTGAACCCCGAGCGCGTGAGTATGCCCGATATTGACATCGACTTTTGTGAGCGTCGGCGCGGCGAGGTTATCAAGTACGTGCGGCAAAAATACGGCGAGGATAAAGTCGCGCAAATCGTCACGTTCAACACGCTCAAAGCGAAAAACGCCGTCCGCAACGTCGCAAAAACGCTGTCGCTCACATTCGCGGAGGAGAACGAGCTTGCGCGCGAAATACCGAGCATGGGCGTAAAGCTCAAGGACGCGCTGGAGCTGCGCCGCGTTCGCGAGCTGTACGACGGCGACGAGCGCATAAAGCGCGTAATCGACACCGCCATGTCGCTGGAGGATATGCCGAAGGACTCCGGCACGCACGCCTCCGGCATCGTAATCACGAAGCGACCCGTCAGCGAATACGTCCCGCTCACGCTATCCAAAAAGGACGACTCAATCGCGACGCAATACACCATGACGACGATTGAAGAGCTGGGACTGCTGAAGATGGACTTCCTCGGTTTGCGCAACCTCACGACGCTGGACGACACGGTTAAGGCAATCCACCTGAATGAACCGACGTTCGACCTTGACGCGATACCTGACGACGACGCGGAGACATACGCGATGCTCTCCGCGGGCAAAACATCGGGCGTGTTCCAGATGGAAAGCGCGGGCATGACGGGCGTGTGCGTCGGGCTGGAGCCGAAAAGTATTGAGGACATCACCGCCATAATCGCGCTGTACCGCCCGGGACCCATGGATTCCATTCCCGAGTTCCTGCGCAACAGCAAGAACCCCGAGAAGATTAAATACCTGCACCCGCTGCTTGAGCCGATTCTCTCCGTCACCTACGGCTGCATTGTGTATCAGGAGCAGGTTATTGAGATATTCCGCCGTCTCGGCGGGTTTTCGCTCGGGCAGGCGGACATGATTCGCCGCGCGATGAGCAAAAAGAAGCAGAGCGAAATTGAAAAGGAGCGCGTCGCGTTCATCGAGGGCGACGAGAAGCGCGGCATTGTCGGCTCGCTCGCGAACGGCGTGTCACGCGAGGTTGCGACGAAAATCTATGACGACATCTTCGCCTTTGCCAACTACGCGTTCAACAAGGCGCACGCTGTCGGTTACGCGGTTATCGCGTATCAGACGGCGTATCTGAAGCGGCATTACCCGCGCGAGTACATGGCGGCGTTACTCAGCTCCGTCCTCTCCGTGCCGGAGCGAGTATCCGAGTACACGGCGGAGTGCCGCGACATGGGGATTGAGCTGCTGCCGCCAGACGTTAACGAGTCGAACGACATGTTCTCCGTCTCGGACGGCAACATTCGTTACGGGCTTGTCGCGGTTAAGAACATAGGGCGCGGCTTTATCCAGAGCGTCATGGCGGAGCGCGAATCGAACGGACGCTTCACGGACTTTGAGGAGTTCGTGCGTCGTATGCACGGCGGCGACCTGAACCGCCGCGCGCTCGAAAGTCTGATTAAATGCGGCGGATTTGACAGCTTCGGTCTGCGCCGCTCACAGCTCATGGGCGTGTGCGAAATCGTGCTGAACGGCGTCGCCGAAAGCTCGAAAAAGAACCTTGAGGGGCAGTTCGACCTGTTTGGCGACGCGTCCGACGACTCGCCGTCAACAGGCGTGCGGTATCCCGACATTCCCGAGTACACGCCGCGCGAAATGATGGAGATGGAGCGCGAGGTCACGGGCTTATACCTCTCGGGGCACCCGATGGACGAATATCGCGCGGCGGCAAAGGCGGCGGGAGCCGTCGGCATCGGAGCGATACTGGAGGACTTCGCAAAGGAAGAGGGCAACACGAAGTTCACGGACGACCAGCTCGTAACGCTCGCGGGCATAGTCGCCACCGTGCGCACGAAGCAGACGCGCAACAACTCGACAATGGCGTACCTCACGCTTGACGACGGCACGGGGCAGATGGAAACTCTGGCGTTCGCGCGCGTGATTGACCAGAGCGGCGGTTACATGCGCGAGGGGAGCGCGGTGCTCCTTTCGGGAAAGATTTCCGTGCGGGACGACAAGCCGCCGCAGCTCGTCGTGAACACTCTGCGCCCGATAACCGACCTCACGCCTGTGCCGAAGCCCGAGACGGAGCGCAAGCTCTACCTCAAGCTGCCGAGCGACGCGGACCCGCGCATGGAACGACTGCGCAAGCTGCTGCAAATGTTCCCCGGGCGCGACCCGCTCGTGCTGTACTACGCGGACACGAAGAAAAAGCTCGGCGGCAAGTGCGTAATTCACGACGCGCTTATCACGGAGCTTGGCGACATGTTCGGCGGGGACAATGTGGTCGTGAAATGACGCAAGCGTTGACATTATAATATAGTAAGAGTATAATAGTAATAATTATCAATATAATTTTACCGAAGTTTGGAGGCAGCACAATGGACAACAATTTGCCGCTCGCAATCGAGCCGTTTGACCGCGAATGGGGCGTCGGCGTTTCGGGACTCGTGGAGAACCCGTCGCCGTTCCCGCGCATTAATAATATGCTGCGGCGCAACAAGGAAACGCCGTCCACCGCCGACGCGAACCGCGCCGTTATCGTGACCGAGAGCTTTGAAAAATACGCGATGTACCCGCAGAACATCAAGTGGGCGCTCGCTCTGCGGGAGGTGCTGAAGCGCGTGCCCGTTGAGATACACGAGGGCGAGCTTATTGTCGGCGAACTCGCCGCGCCGCCGAACTCCGCGCCCGTTTACCCCGAGTTTTCAATCGACTGGCTGTGCGACGAGCTGGAAAACCGTCCGCTCGACCAACGCAAAAACGACCGTTACGTCATCGACGACGCGACGCGCGACGCGATTCTCGGCATACAGGACGCGTGGCGCGGGCGCACAGTTTCCGAAGCGACGACCGCGCTTTATACCGAGGACGAAGCGCGCGGCTCGCACCTCGGCGCGGCGGTGATTTTGGAGGATTTGTTCATTTACGCGGGCGTGGGGCACGTCACCGCGGACTATGAAAAGCTGCTGAAGGTCGGGTTCGGCGGCATACGCGACGATATACTGCGCCGCAAATCGTCGCTTGACATGACGCTGCCCGAGAGCGTAAAAAAGGACGAGTTTTACACCGCCGAGCTAATCATGCTTGAGGGCGTAAAAGCGTACATAACGCGCTACGCCGAGCGCGCAAACGAGCTTGCGAACGCGGAAACCGATTCGGTCAGGTGCGCGGAACTGGAGCGCATTGCCTCAAACTGCCGCCAAGTGGCGGAGGGCGTGCCGCGCGACTTCTGGGAGGCAATCCAGCTCTGGCACATCGCGACGAATATGATAATAATCGAGACAAGCGGGCACTCCGTAACCTACGGGCGGTTCGACAAAATCTTCTATCCGTTCTACAAACGCGACACCGAGCGCGGCACGCTGACGCGCGAATTTATGCAGGAGCTGATTGAGCACTCGTTCGTCAAAATGCACGAATTGCGCAAGATTCGCGACAAGAACGCAATCTTCTTTTCCAGCGGCACAATCATGGGCGGAACCGCGCTGGACGTCGGCGGCGTGGACGAAAACGGCGACGACATGACGAACGACCTGTCCTACATGGTGCTCGACGCGCACGCGCACACGCGTATCCCGAACCCGTGGATGGGCGTGCGCCTGCACGAAAATTCGCCGCCCGAGTTCAAAATCAAAGTGTTCAACGTCATTCGTATCGGCACGGGCGAGCCGAAAATCTTCAACGACGAGCCGATGATTCAATCCCTGCTTAACTACGGGCGCACGCTTGAGGACGCGCGAAACTACGTCGGCGTCGGCTGCGTGGAGCCGTCGGTTCCCGGCAAAACCTACGGCTGGCACGACTCGGGTTCGGTGAATCTCACGAAAATAATGCAGCTCGCGATTAACGGCGGGCGCTGTATCGGTTGCGGCGCAACGTGTAAGCAATGGGCGCGGTGCGTCGGCGCGGGCAAACCGCTCTCGCCCGACACGGGCAGTCTCGCGACGTTTACGAGCTTTGACGAGGTGCTTGAGAGCTACGACAAGCAAATGAAGCATTGGTGCGACATTCTGGTGACGCTGATAAACAAAAACGACCTCACGCACCAACGGCTGAAACCGCTGCCGTACCTGTCGCTGCTCATTGAGGGCGCGATTGAGCGCGGCGCGGACATTTCAACCGGTTCCGCGACGTACAACGGCTCGGGACCGCAGGGCGTGGGTATCGGCACGACGGCGGATTCCCTGACGGTGATTAAGCAGCTCGTGTTCGACGAGAAGCGCGTAACGGGCGCGGAGTTGCTAACCGCGCTTGAAGCAAACTGGGTGGGGCATGAGCCGCTCTACGCGCTCGTGAACTCCGACAGAATGCACCACTACGGCAACGACGACGACTACGCCGACGATATTGCGCGGTTCGTCATGGCGACGTATTGCAAGCACATCGAGCACCGCCCGACGGCGCACGGCGGCGAGTTTATGCCCGGCGTGTTCTCGGTGACGAATAACGTAATGCACGGCAGCGTCTTAACCGCAACTCCCGACGGGCGCAAGTCAGGCGAACCTGTTTCGGACTGCATAGGACCCGCGCACACCGCGCTCGGCAGTCACGACAGGCGCGGTCCCACCGCGGTCGCGAAGTCTGTCGCAAAGCTCGACCACCAGCGCATAGGCAACGGGATTATCCTCAACTGGAAGTTCGCGCCGACGGCGGTATCGGGCGAGAGCGGGCGCGACAGCCTGATTGCCCTCATGGACACATACTTCGAGCACCACGGAATGCAGAGCCAGTTCTCAATCGTCGGGCGCGAGACAATGCTTGCGGCGCAGCAGGAACCGACGAAGTACAGGGATTTGGTAGTGCGTATCGCGGGCTACTCCGCGTACTTCGTGGAGCTGTCCACCGAGCTGCAAAACGACCTAATCGGGCGAACGGAGTTGAGCTTTGATTAGGGCTTAGATTAAGGAATACAACGAATGAAAATTGCGCTTATTGCGGATATTCACGGCAACCTACCGGCGATGGAAGCCGTTCTGCGCGATATTGAGACGCAAGGTGTTAACCGCATTATCTGTCTTGGCGACATGGTGGGCAAAGGTCCGAAATCAAGAGCCGCAATCGACCTGTGCCGACAAAACTGCGACGAGATTGTGATTGGCAACTGGGAACACGGTCTGTTCCGCGATTTTGCTCGGTTAACGGGCGGCGATACGCGCGATATTAGCGAGCGAGCGCGTTGGTTCATGCGGGAAATCGGAGAAGAGCGCATGGAATACGTCGGCGCGCTGCCGCACAGCACGGAATTTGCGTTTGGCGGCAAGCTCGTCAGGCTGTTTCACGCGCACCCGCTGAATTTCAATCGCTATTTCCCAAACAGCCCGCTCGAACAGCGCATGGAACTGTTCGGCTCCGCCGAAAGCTCGGAGGAAAAGCGCGCGGCGGACGTCGCCGTTTACGCCGATATTCACACGCCGTATATACAAACGCTGTCCGAGCGCCGCTTAGTCAACATTGGCAGCGTCGGGAATCCGCTTGACATTCCGCGCGCGTCGTATGTTGTCGTTGAAGATGGCGGCGAGGAAACGGACATACAGCTCGTGCGTGTCGATTACGACATTGACCGCGCGGTTGAGCTTGCGTGGCAATGCCAAACTCCCGACCTTGAAGGATATATCACAGAACTGCGAACGGCGAAATATTTCCGTCGGGGTTAGTCGTTACGCTGAAATAAATAGGAGGGTACACATATGTCAACAACACGCGCCCTAACGGGCGACATCTACAAGACCGCGCGTGACGTTACGGTCACGCCGCTCGCCGTTGAGCCTTACGACCGCGAATGGGGCGTGGGCATTTCGGGCAACACGCCGAACCCGTCGCCGTTCAAGCGCATCAACGACATTTTGGCGATTACCGCGAAAACCACGAACGGTTTCGTCGCGCCCGAGGCGGCGGAGCTGATTACCGAGGCGTACCGCGCGCACTCCGGCGAACCCGCGCTCCTCAAGCGCGCTTACGCAATGGAGAACGTCCTGACGCGCGCGCCAATTTACATTTTCCCGCACGAGCTGCTTGTCGGGTGCCTGTGCTGCGACAAAAAGGGCGCGCCCGTGTTCCCCGAATTTGGGTTTGACTGGGTTGTGGACGAAATGCGCGACGGGCTGATGGACTACTCCGACGAGCGCACGCACGATTACTTCACCTACACCGAGGACACGCGGGAGCGGCTTGAAAAGCTGCGCGACTTCTGGGCGGGAAATACGGTGTCCGATATGGTCAGAAGCATTGCGACGGAAGAAATGTTAAAGGGTTCGCATGACGGCAAGGGCGTGTTTTTCGCCGACGCTTACATCTTCTGCGGCGCGGGACATCTCGGCTTGGAGTACGACCGACTGCTGAAGCTGGGACTCGGCGGCATACTCGCGACGATTGACGAAAGCGAAGCAAAGCTTACTCTCGCAAGCCCGCGCGACATTGAAAAGCGCACGTTCTACAAGGCGGAGCGCATCGTACTGAATGCCGCGATTGAGCACGTTCGGCGTTACGCGGAGCGCGCGCTCGAGCTTGCCGCGGCGGAAACCGATTCGGTTCGAGTTGCGGAATTGCAAGAGATTGCGGACGTTTGCTCATGGGTCGCCGTCAACCCGCCGCGCTCGTTCCGAGAGGCGTTGCAGCTCGTGACGCTCGCGACCGACTTTGCGCTCATCGAGTGCAACGGACACTCAATTTCCTACGGGCGGTTCGACCAATACATGTACCCGTTCTACCGCAACGACATAGACGCGGGCACAACGACGCGCGAAGCGGTTCAGGAGCTGATTGAGAGCTTTTTCATCAAGATTTGGGACCTCAACAAGCTGCGCAACCACATCTTAATAAAGACATTCGGCAACGGCGGCATAGGCGGCCCGTCGCTCACCGTCGGCGGCATACGGCAAGACGGCTCCGACGGGACGAACGAACTGACGTTCATGGCGCTCGACGCGCACGCGCATGTGCGTATACCGTGCCCGTGGCTCGCCGTGCGGTTGCACTCCGGTTCCCCGCGCGAGCTGAAGATTAAGACCGTGAACCTAATCCGCTTGGGCACGGGCGAGCCGAAAATCTTCAACGACGACGTGGCGATTCCGTCCATGCTGTCGTCAAGCGTCGCACTTGCCGACGCGCGGAACTATCAGGTCGTCGGTTGCGTCGAACCCGACCCGTCGGGCAAGGCTTACGGCTGGAAGGACTGCGGGCACATGAACATCGCGCGCGTGCTTGAGCTTGCGATTAACGACGGGCGGTGCTACAACTGCTCCGCCGAGTGCGAGCGTTACGAGAAATGCGCGCACGACGGCGGTCGTCTCGGCGCGGCGACGGGAAGTCTCGCCGATTTTAAGAGCTTTGACGAGGTGCTCGCGGCTTACGACAAGCAGATGGAATACTGGTGCGACAGGCAGGTCGCGCTGCTGAACACGGTTGACCTTGTACACCAACAGCTTTTCCCGCTGCCACTACTGTCTGCGTTCATGGAGGGCTGCATCGAGAGCGGCACGGACGTAACGGCGGGCGGCACAAAATACAACTTCACGGGTCCGCAGGGCGTCGGCATCGGCACGGCGGGCGACGGACTTGCGACGATAAAGCAGCTCGTGTTCGACGAAAAGCGTGTCACAGGTCGCGAATTGCTCGACGCGGTGACGGCAGATTGGGCGGGGCACGAGGGGCTGTACGCCTACGTCAATTCCGACCGCGTGCACCACTACGGCAACGACGACGACTACGCCGACGAGCTTGCGAAATTCGCGATGGACACGTGGTGCAAGCACATTGAGCACCGCCCGAACGCGCGCGGCGGCTTCTTCCAACCGGGCGCGTACTCCGTGACCGTCAACGTCGCGCACGGGCAGAACCAATGGGCGAGCGTTGAGGGGCGGCACGCGTTTGAGCCTGTTTCGGACTGCATGGGCGCGGTGCACACGCGCGGCGGCTCGCACGACGTTAAGGGACCGACGGCGATTTGCCGTTCCGTAACGAAGCTCGACCACGCGCGCGCCACGAACGGAACGCTGCTAAACTGGAAGTTCTCGCCGAGCGCACTCGCGGGCGAGACGGGACGTGACGCGTTCCTCGCGCTGATTGACGAGTACTTGCAGCGCAAGGGTATGCACAGCCAGTTCACGGTTGCGAATCAGGAAACGCTGCTTGCCGCGCAGAAAAGCCCCGAGGATTACAAGGACTTGCTCGTGCGCGTCGCGGGTTACTCGGCGTACTTCGTCGAGCTGAACCGCGCGTTGCAGGACGACATAATCGGGCGAACGAGCCTTAGCTTCGACTGACCGATTCGCACAAAACAAAGGAACGGGAACGCGTTAAGCGTCCCCGTTCCTTATTATGTTATCCGAAAATCAATCTTAATAAATACCGAGCGTGTGACCGCCGTCGATTGTGACAATCGTGCCCGTCACTTGGTCGGAAGCGGGCGACGCGAGATAAACCGCGAGCGCGCCGACTTCCAGCGGCTTGCCGAGACGACCCGTCGGAATCGTCCGCGAAATGCTGTCCAGCATTTCCTTCGGGAAGAAGTCGAAGTTCGCCGTGTGCGTGTAACCCGGGGCAATCGCGTTGACGGTGATGCCGTTGCCCGCAAGCTCAAGAGCCATCGCGCGCGTGAACTGGTTAACGCCCGCCTTTGCGGTGCAGTATGTCGCCATGAACACGGTGCGGCTTGCCATATCGCCCGCGTTGGAGCTGATGTTGACAATCTTGCCGCCCTTACCCACGTCGCGCATGTGCTTGCCGACAAGGTATGTCATGCGCACAACGCCGTTCAGGTCAACGTCGATGCACTCAAAGTACCCCGACAGCTCGGCGTCCATGTCGAGCAAACCGCCGTTCGGCATGTTGCCGGAGTTGTTGACGAGAATGTTAATCTCGCCGAAGTCCGCGATAGCCTTGCCGACGGCTTCCGTACAGCTCGCCGTGCTTGCCATGTCCGCCTTGTAGAACTTCGCGGTCACGCCGTACTTTGCCGCGAGGTCCGCCGCCGCCGCGTTGCCCGACTTCTCGTCGCGCGCGAAGATTGCGAGGTTCGCGCCAGACTCGGCGAACGCCGTCGCGATGCCCAGACCGATGCCCTTGCTGCCGCCGGTGACGATTGCGTTCTTGCCCTTGAGTGAAAAAGCCTCTGCGATTGATGTAATAGCCATAAAATTACCTCCCGATATAGTGTTTTTTGTTGCATTGGTACATTGTAACACATCACCGCGAGGTTTGCAATAGCGGGAAATATGTTATTCCACACGAGCGAGCAGCACCGCGAATCGCGCGTCGTCGCGGAGCGAGTCGAACCACTCGCTCTGAAACACCGTTAACAAGTGCGTGTGGGCGTAGAACGGAACCGCCCCCGAACTGTCGGCGGCATTCGCCTTTTCCGCGTCAAACGCGAAGTCCGTCATTTTAGTCAGCCAATCAAACGCGCCGTCCGCGTCACCGAGCAATACGTAGTTTTTCGCGAGCGAGCTGTAACACGCAAATAGAGTATATATATCTATGTCGGTTGAGACAATACCCAACGAATCGTGTAGCGCGATAAGCGGTTTTAACTCCGCGATTGCGTCCGCGTACCGCCCGCCGCGCGTGTAAGCGTCGGCAATGCCCGATAACTCCGTCGTCAGTTCCCGTGTCAGCATTGTGACATTCGCGGCTCGCTGCACAAGCTCAGCATCAATTTCGCCGAATCCGTTGTGTATACTGGCGAGTGCCGCGCCGCGATACAAGTGAAGTTCCGTCGGGAACGTCTCCGCAATCTCCATGGCTTTCTCACGCTCGTCTATTCGGCTGTACAAATTGACGAGCTGCATACGCAAGACGGGTGTTTGCGAGTCGTCGCAATACTCAATCGCGAGTTTCGATACGCGCTCCACTTCCTTTGCGACCTCGCCGAGCCGCGTGTCGCCCGCGTAATAATACTCATAGAACAACACCAGACCCATTGTCCATGCGTAAGTCAGCAGCTTCGAGTTCGTCGGGTAGCGTTTAAGCGCGGCAAGACCGTCGGCAAAACGCTCCGCAATGCCGACGTAAGTGTTCGCCTCAATGAATTTCTCCACCTCCGCATCATCGTTCGTCCCTGCCTTGCCAAACAGCGTGTCCGTGCTCACGCCGAACACGCTCGCGAGCGGCATGACCTGCGAGATGTCGGGCATACCCGCGCCGCTCTCCCACTTGGAAATCGCCTTGTCGGACACGCCGATAAGCTCCGCGAGTTGCTCCTGCGTCCAGTCGCGCTCGCGCCGTAAACGCTTGATGGTTTGCCCCATTGAATTGCCTGATGAATTGTTCATCGTGTAACCTCCCGTTCGATTCGGTACCGTAACCATATTCTAACACACGGTACGCGCCCTGTGAACCGCCGCAAAAGCAACAGCAACTCCACGGAGCGTGGAGTTGCTGTTGCGGCATGGGATTATTAATGTATGAACTAATACAAGTCCAAATTTATCTTGACTATACGGCGAGCGCGGATTATAACGGGACTGAAACTAGTCCAATTTAATTAGGGGGAGAATAAATGAAAAAAATTGTATCAATTTTTCTGACTGTTGCGCTTGTGCTGTCCGTATCGGCATGTAGGGTTGATGGATATGATGTGTGGTTAGTCTCGCCAACGCCTGTGTCAAAGCCTGTGCCAACGCCTGTGCCAACGCCTACATCAGCGCCCATACCGGATGCAACCTTAAAAACCTTCTTTGTAGCGAATGATGGTGAACCTATCCTATATTATCTATTTGAGATAACGAATAATGCGGCATATGCTATTGATGCGGTAGAAATAACTTATAATGTTATATTCAGAGATAAGTTTGGAGATATTAAGACAAGCATGGATGTCTCCGGGAATGGGAAATTTAAGGTTGAATATTTCTATCTAACACATGAGGACGCCGCGTATAATAAATTGTTTTTGTTCGAATTTCCTGATTCAAATTCACTTGATGTTATCATGCCCGGTGAAACAGTATACTTAGCATATCAAAGAAACATAAACGGCTATTTCGATGAGCTTGACAAAGAGCTGACTAGCTTCGCGGTGACGCGAGTAGTATTTGCGGAAAAATAAGCCGCTCAATAATAACTCTATGAAAAACAGCAAGGATATGGTATAATAGTACTGTATCCTTGTTTTATTGGAGGTACCACCCGTGCTAAAAAAACCGCGTATCGGCAATCTCTATGGGCTTGTCTCGAACATTCAAAAATACACAATCCACGACGGACCCGGGATTCGCACCGAGATTTTCTTCACGGGTTGCACGCTGCGCTGCCTGTGGTGCTCCAATCCCGAGACTATTTCGCCGCGCCCGCGACTGGGCGTTTACCCGGACAAGTGCCTGACGCGCGATATTTGCGGTTGGTGCGTCAAGGCGTGCCCGCTGGACGGTGCGCCGCTCAAGTTTGACGGCGACGGCAGACTTGCCGCGTGGCACGAGAACGAACGCTGCAACTCGGAACAATGCGAGATGGTCAAGGAGTGCGAAAACGCGTGCCCGTCGCGCGCGCTCCGCATCTGGGGCGAACGCTACACCGTGCCGCGGCTCATGAAAATCATCGAGGAGGACCGCAGCTTCTATGACCGCACGGGCGGCGGAGTTACGCTCTCCGGCGGCGACCCGCTCGTGCAGGCGGAGTTCGCGGAGCTGCTGTTGACAGCGTGCAAAAAGGCGGGAATCCATACGTGCGTCGAGACTGCGCTGCACGTTCCGTGGGAGCGCGCGGAGCCTGTCCTGCGGCTCGCCGACCTCATCATCACGGACGTTAAGCACATGAACTCCGCGCGGCACCGCGAGATTACGGGCGCGGGCAACGAGCTGATTCTCGCGAATATACGTAAGCTCGCGGAGCTGAACAAACCCGTCGTCGCAAGAACTCCCGTCGTGCACGGCTACAACGCCGACGAGGAAAACCTGCGCGCCACCGCCGAATTTTTGCGCGACGCGCTCGGCGAAAGGCTTGTGCAGTATCAGCTCTTGCCGTATCGCAAGATGGGAACGGAGAAGTACGCGTCGCTCGGCGAGGAGTATCCGATGGGCGATTACGTCGCGCCCGAGCGTGACAAATGGGAGCCGGAGCTACTGCGGCTTGCCGACGTGCTTACGAGCGAGTGCGGCGTTCCCGCCGTCGCCGGTTCGGGCAAAAGACTGGAACTTTGAGAGAATTTCGCCGTTCGGGACATAATAACGTGTAACATTTCCGCGTGCGCGGCGGAACAACCTACCGCCAAATTGCGGTAATATACCCGAAAACATGTAGATTGACACTATATATAGCGCACCGTTTTGTGAAAACTGCTTTTCTTTTTGTAATTAAATAATTATTGATAAAATGTGTGTTGACAGGGCGGTATGACACTTGATAAAATAGAGCGGTTAGGGACGGACAAGGTGACGGCTGTAACGTCGTCTTGTGCTGTGCAAACCAAAATTCGCGTATAGCGCGTAAAAACATAAAGGGGGACTGAAATGAGTAGGACAAATCATTTCACAACGATAGAGCAGATGGAGGCGGACACCGCCAAATTGCGCGAGACCGCTTGCAACGTCTGCGCTGAAACATGGGAGGACCGCGCAAAGGCGCAAACGCCGCATTGTAAATTCGGCGAAGGCGGCATTTGCTGTCGCAACTGCTCCATGGGTCCGTGCCGCATCACGCCGAAATCCCCGCGCGGAATATGCGGCGCGAACGCGGACGCAATCGCCGCGCGCAACTACCTGCGCTCAATCGCGGCGGGCACCTCGTCGCACTCCGACCACGCGCGCGAGATTCTGCACGTGCTGAAATCCGCGAGCCGCGACGGAAACTATCAGGTTCGCGACGAACTGAAGCTCATAAATCTCGCGAAAGAGTGGGACGTTGAGACGGAGGGACGCGACATCTACGACATCGCGCACGACGTTGCCGACGTTGGCTTGTTGGAATTCGGCAAGCCCGAGGGCACCCAGCGCTTCCTGACCCGCGCGACGGAAGAGCGCCAAAAGGTCTGGAAAGAGCAGGACATTGAGCCGCGCGCCATCGACCGCGAGGTCGTAACCGCGATGCACATGACCCACATGGGCAACTCCGCAGACGCGGAGGCACTCGTGCGGCAGGGACTGCGCATGAGTCTCGCCAACGGTTGGGGAGGTTCCATGCTCGGCACGGAAATTACGGACATTCTGTTCGGCACGCCGACGGTTTGGACGACGGAGGGCAACCTCGGCGTTCTCGAAAGCGACATGGTGAACATCATAGTACACGGGCACGACCCCGCGTTTTCCGAAATGCTAGTCACCGCGTGCGAGGTCAGGGAGCTTGTTGACTACGCGAAAACCAAGGGCGCGAAGGGCATCAACGTCGTCGGTCTGTGCTGCACGGCGAACGAAGTCGCAATGCGTCACGGCGTTCGCATGGCGGGCAACTTCCTGCAGCAGGAGAACGTCATTCTCACGGGCGCCGTCGAGATGATGTGCGTTGACATTCAGTGCATTTTCCCCGCGCTCGCGCAGCTGTCGCAGTGCTTCCACACGAAGTTCATCACAAGCTCGCCGATAGCGCGTATCCCGGGCAGCACGTATGTCGAGTTCAAGCCGGAAACGGCGTTCGACCAAGCGAAGCAGCTCGTGCGCGAAGCGATTGACAACTTCCAGAACCGCGACGAATCCAAGGTGTATATCCCGCCCACGAAGCAGACCGCGACCGTCGGCTATCCGACGGAGCAGATTATCAAGCACCTCGATAACGTTACGAACAGCCACGTCGAGATTATCGGAACGTACAAGCCCGTCATCGACACGATTCGTTCCGGCGTCCTGCGCGGTGCGGTCGCGATTGTCGGCTGCAACAACCCGCGCGTGCGCCCCGACTACTCGCATTTTGAGATTATGAAAGAGCTTATCGCGAACGATATTCTTATCGTCGCGACAGGTTGCGCCGCGCAGCTCGCCACCAAGGCGGGTCTGCTGAACAAGGACGCGAAGTACCTGTGCGGAGCGGGTCTGCGCCGCGTGTGCGAGCTTGTTGACATTCCGCCGATACTGCACATGGGCGCGTGCGTTGACATTTCGCGCATGATGCTGCTCGCGACTGGCATCGCAAAGGACTGGGGCGTTGACATCACGCAAATCCCCGTCGTCGGTTGCGCGCCGGAGTGGATGAGCGAAAAGGCGGTTTCAATCGCCAACTACGTCGTCTCCACAGGTCTGGACGTGTATCTCGGTATTGAGCCGCAGGTCAACGGCAGCGACCAAATGATGGAAATCATCACGCAGGGCACACGCAAGATTACGGGCGCGGGCTATATCATAAACACCGACCCGCATCAGCTCGTCAAGTCCATCATCGAGGGCATCGAAGAGAAGCGCGCGGCGTTAGGAATATAGACAATTAACAGGTAACAGTTAGGGAAACGGGGAACTAAAAACTCCCCGTTCCCCTCGCGAAGTCAGCCGCGCAGAATCAAAGGCTGACTGGATAGGAGTACACATGAAAATTGCAGTCTCGGGTAAGGGCGGAGTCGGCAAGACTACGTTTGCGGCGGTGCTCGCGCGGTTATACGCCGCGGAGGGCAGAACCGTTCTGTGCGCGGACGCGGACCCTGACGCGAATCTCGGTCTTGCGCTCGGCTTCACGGAGGAAGAGATTGACGACATCGTACCCGTCGCGCAGATGAACGAGCTGATTGCCGAGCGCACAGGCACGACGAAAGAAAACTACGGCAAGTTCTTCAAGATTAACCCCAAAGTTGACGACATTCCCGACCGATTCGCGGCGGAGAAAAACGGCGTAAAGCTGCTCGTCATGGGCACGGTCGAGTCCGGCGGAAGCGGTTGCGTCTGCCCCGAAAACGTCATGCTAAAGCGCGTAATCTCCAATCTGGTAATCGCGCGCGACGAGGTTGTTATCCTTGACATGGAGGCGGGACTGGAGCACTTGGGGCGCGGCACCGCGGACTTTGTGGACATGTTCGTCGTCGTTATAGAACCGGGCGCGAGAAGCGTCCAGACATACAAAAAAATCAAGCGGCTTGCGTTTGACATCGGCGTGCGCAACATCAACGTAGTTGCGAATAAAGTGCGCTCTGACGAGGACGAGGCGTATCTTCGGGAACGAATCCCGAGTGAAGAACTATTGGGCGTGATTCACTATAACGCTGAAGTGATTGACGCCGACAGACTCGGAATTTCGCCGTATGAGACAAGCGCTGATACGGTTCGTGAAATTCGCGAGATTAAACAGCGAATTGACAGCATGAAAGGGGAAAATTAAATGGGTCTTTTTGACAGAGTGTTCAGAGGTTCGGCGGAAATGTACCAAAAGGCGGAGGAAGAACTCGCTAAGGTAATCGCCGAACTTGGTGAGGACGCTCAAATGCAGATGCCCGACACGGCATACTTCCTGTCGTGTATTTACGCGTATCTCGGAAAGAAGGTCACGAAGCTATCGGAGCTGCGCGACGCTCTCGCCGAAATCAAGGGCAAGATGACGACAAATTATCGCACGACGGACGTATTCTCGTCCGGTATCGGCACGGCAATGGCGGCGGAGGTTATCGAGGCGACGAAGTACGCCCGCACGCCCACGCCGTATGAAGGCACCGTGTATCACGGTCACTTCTCGGACGCGGAGGTTCGTGAGCTTGGCGTTCCGCTCGTCACGCAGGACATTCCGGGCTTCGTCGTCGTAATCGGTCCCGCGCCGAGCACGGAGGAAGCCGTCAACCTCATTAAGGGCTATCAGACGCGCGGCATTTTCGTGTTCCTCATCGGCGGAGTAATCGACCAAGCGGTTGAAGCGGGCTTGTCAATGGGCTTCCCCGTGCGCGTCGTGCCCGTCGGGCAGGAGATTTGGTCGGTCGGACATATTATATCGCTCGTTGAGCGCGCGGCGATGATTTTCGGCGCGGTTCAGCCCGGCGATTGGGAAGCGTTTAACGAATACTCAATGGCGCGCATTTTCGCGTTTGTCAACGCGTACAAGCCCGTGGCGGACATCGTTGTCGCCTGCGGTGGCGGCGCGATTGCCATGGGCTTCCCGGTTATCACAAACGACACAGACGACATGTGGCGCGTGCCCAAGAGCCTGATTATTCAGGAGGACACCGAGGACTTCATCGAAACCTCTCTGGAAGCGCGCGACATTAAGATTAAGATAACGAACATAGACATACCCGTCGCTTTCTCAACCGCGTTTGAGGGCGAGATTATCCGCAAAGCCGACATGCGCGTTGACATCAACGGCGCGCGGTTCGACTGCTTTGAGTGGGTGCGCTCGCAGGAAGCGAAGGATATTGAGGACCACCAAATCATCGTGGACGGTCCCGACATAGCGGACATTGAGCCGGGAGGTTCAATGTCACTCGGCGTAATTGTTGACGTTGCGGGCAAGAACATGCAGCCCGACTTTGAGCCTGTGTTTGAGCGCAAGTTCCATAACTTCCTCAACTGTATCGAGGGCGTTATGCACACGGGTCAGCGCGACATGATTCGCATACGTATTTCCAACACGGCGTTCGAGGCGGGCTTCTCAATCCGCCACATCGGCGAGGTGCTGTACGCAAAGGTTAAGAGCGAGTACGACACCGTCGTTGACAAGTGTCAGGTGACGCTCGTAACCGACAAGGCGAAGCTCAAAGAGCTGCGCGCCGAAGCGAACAAGACATATGACAAGCGCGACCTGCGTCTGCGCGCCATGACCGACGAAAATGTCGAGGTTTTCTATAACTGTATCCTGTGCCAGAGCTTTTCACCCGCGCACGTCTGCATAGTCACGCCGGAGCGTCTCGGGCTTTGCGGCGCGGTGTCATGGCTGGACGCAAAGGCGACGAACGAGCTTGACCCCAACGGTCCGTGCCAGGTCGTCACCAAGAAGCGCGTCATTGACGAGCGCGTCGGCGCGTTTGAGGACGTTAACGAGGCTGTGCAGAAGTACTCGCACGGCGCGTTGCAGCAGGTTACGCTGTATTCAATCCTTGAGGACCCGATGACCTCATGCGGCTGCTTCGAGTGCATATGCGGCATCGAGCCTATTTCCAACGGCGTTTCCATAGTCAACCGCGAACACACGGGCGTTACACCGCTGGGCATGACGTTCTCCGAAATGGCGTCCATGACGGGCGGCGGCGTTCAAACCCCCGGCTTCATGGGTCATGGCAAGCACTTCATCGCGTCAAAGAAGTTCCTCAAGGCGGAGGGCGGCGTCGCGCGTATCGTGTGGATGCCCAAGGCGCTTAAGGAGACTGTGCGCGAGCGTCTTAACGAATCGGCAAAGGAGCTTTACGGCATTGACGACTTCTGCGACCGCATTGCGGACGAGGATTCGGTAACGGACGACCCCGAAGCGTTGCTCGCGTTCCTGACGGAAAAGGAGCACCCCGTTCTCGCGATGGAGCCGCTGCTTTAATAAATATCTTACACAGTTAGCCGCAAGAGCGGCTAACTGTCGCGCTATGACAAAATTAGGAGGAAGAAGATATGGCTTTCAAACAAGTCCCGCAGAAATTCACGGCGAAGATTAACCCGCTCACCATCGGCGAGGGCGCCGACGCAATTACGCTTGGGGGCGAAAACGTGCTCCCGTTCTACAGCTTTGACGCGGCGATAGACAACGCGCCGAAAATCGGCATCGAAATCAGCGACAACGGTTACGCCGCGAATATCCCCGGCATCGCGGAATTCTACGCGGGCGCGGAGACGCTGCCCGAAATCGCGAAAAAGGCTGCCGCCGCTCCCGGCGTTGACTTTCTCGCAATCAGCATGGAGGGCGCGCACCCCGATAACGGCGACCGCCCCGTGGACGAATGCGCAAAGCTCGTGTCCGACATTGCCGCCGTCGTCAATATCCCGATTGTAATCGAAGGCTCGCGCAACGTCGAAAAGGACGCAAAGCTGTTCGAAAAGCTCGCCGAAGCGTTGCAGGGCAAGAACGTCCTGTTCCTCTCCGCGCGTGAGGAGAACTATAAGAGCATCGCCGCCGCCGCCGGACTCGCGTACTCGCAGAAAATCGGCGCGGAGAGCGCGGTTGACATCAACCTCGCAAAGCAGCTCAACGTGCTCATCTCGCAGATGGGCGTCAAGACCGACAGCGTGGCGATGAACCTAGGTTCCGCCGCCGCCGGTTACGGCTTTGAGTACGTCGCGACGACGATTGACCGCGTGAAGTCCGCCGCGCTTGCGCAGAACGACAACATGCTGCAAATGCCGATTGTCACCCCCGTCGCCTCCGAAACGTGGACTGTCAAGGAATCCATCGTCTCCGAAGAGGACTTCCCCGAGTGGGGCAGCTCCGAAGAGCGCGGGATTAACATGGAAATCGCCACCGCCGCCGCGTGCCTCGCCGCCGGCTCCAACGCCGTCATTTTGCGGCACCCGGAGTCCGTTGCGACGGTTTCAAAGCTCATCGCGGCATTGATATAGGAGGTAGAGGAAGATGGCACTCAAAGGTCTTGATATTTTTAAGCTGACACCCAAAACAAACTGCAAGGATTGCGGTAACCCGACGTGCATGGCGTTCGCCATGAAAGTCGCGCAGGGCGCGGTCGCGCTGGACAAGTGCCCGCACATGTCCGACGACGTTAAGGCGCAGCTCGGCGACGCGACGGCGCCCCCGATGAAGAAAATCGAAGTCGGCAGCGGCGACGATAAGTTCACGCTCGGCGGCGAAACCGTGCTGTTCCGCCACGACAAGACGTTCGTTTCAAAGAACCTGTACGCCGTCGCGGTGTGCGAAAACGGCATTGACGAGAAGCTGCCCGAGATTCTCAAGGTTGACTATGACCGCTTGGGCGAGCGCATGTACGTCGAGTTCCTGTACGTGATGTATCGCGGCGACGCGGCAAAGTTCGCCGAAACCGTTCAGAAAGCCGCCGCCGAAGGTCGCGGCATAATCCTCGAAGTCACGGACGAGGAAGCGGCAAAAGCCGCTCTCGCCGTCGCGGGCGACCGCGTAATCCTAAGCGGCGCGAACGCTTCCAACTATGCGGCGTTTTCCAAACTCGCGACAGACGCAAAGGCGGTTCTCGGCGTGTCGGGCGCGAGCCTTGACGAGCTGTACGACACAGTTACCGCGCTCGAAAAGCTCGGCAACAAGAACCTGATTCTCGACGTTGCGGGCGAAACCGTCAAGGAAACGTTCGCCAACGCCGTGCAGATTCGCCGCGCCGCGCTAAAGGACAACGACCGCACGTTCGGTTATCCGTCGCTCGTCAATCTCCACAAGGTTGCGCACGGCGACGCGCACCTGCAAACCGCGCTCGCGGCATTGTTCACGCTCAAGTACGGCTCAATCATCGTCATGGACGGCGTGAGCTACGCGCAGGCGTTGCCGCTGTACGGTCTGCGCCAGAACATCTACACCGACCCGCAGAAGCCGATGAAGGTCGAGCCGGGCATCTACACGCTCAACGGCGCGGACGAAAACTCCGTCTGCGTTACAACGGTTGACTTCGCGCTGACATACTTCGTCGTCTCGGGCGAGCTGGAGCGCAGCGGCGTGCCGCTGAACCTGCTCATTTCGGACGCGGGCGGTTACTCCGTCCTCACCGCGTGGGCGGCGGGCAAGCTCTCCGCCAACTCCATCGCGAAGTTCTTCAAGGAGCAGGAGATTGAGAGCAAAATCAAGTCCCGCACGCTCGTTATTCCCGGCAAGGTCGCGGTGCTAAAGGGCGAGATTGAGGAAAAGCTCCCCGGTTGGACAGTCGTCGTCGCCCCGAACGAAGCTGTTGAGTTAGTCAAGTTCTTCAAAGAGTTCGTTAAAGCGTAAGATAATCGGCGAAAGCTGCAGAGACATAGCACCGCAATGGCTTTTTTCGCCGGACGAGACGCGCGACCGCAGACAGTACGAGGGTACGGCAAGGTCGCGCATCGAAGTACAGCGGAAAAAGACTAGCGGACCAGAATAGGAGGAGTATTAAAGAATGGGTAAATTTATCGTCATCGGCGAACGAATCCACTGTATTTCCCCGGTCATAAAGCAGGCAATGGACACCCGCGACCCCGCGCCGATTCTCAAGCGCGCCAAGGAGCAGATTGACGCGGGCGCAACATACCTCGACGTTAACATAGGACCCGCCGAAAAGGGCGGGGAGGACCTGATGAAGTGGGCGGTGCAGACGATTCAGAGCGAGTTCGACAACATTCCGCTCTGCCTTGACACCGCGAACAAAAAGGCAATCGAAGCCGGCATCTCCGTCTACAACCGTAGCAAGGGCAAGCCGATTGTCAACTCCGCCGACGCGGGCGACCGCATCGAGAACATCGACCTCGCCGCCGCGAACGACGCGATTGTCCTCGCGCTGTGCTCCAAGGCGGGCATTTCGTCCGACAACGACGAGCGCATGGGTTACTGCCAGGAGATGCTCGAGCGCGGCATGGGACTCGGCATGGAGCCCGAAGATTTGTGGTTCGACCCGCTGTTCCTCGTCATCAAGGGTATGCAGGACAAGCAAATGGAAGTCCTGTCGTTCATCAAGGACCTCGCGGACATGGGGCTGAACTCCTCGGGCGGTCTGTCCAACTGCTCCAACATGATGCCCAAGAATATCCGCCCGATTATCGACAGCACGATGGTTGCAATGGCGATGTTCTGCGGACTGACCTCCGCAATCGCGAACCCGAGCGACCTGCGTCTCATGGAGACAATCCGCTCCGCCGACGTTATCAAGAACAACACGCTGTACGCGGATTCCTACCTCGAAATATAACCTCCGTAACAAAAGGAACCCCGACGAAAGTCGGGGTTCCTTGCATTCACTCAAAAACCGAAACGGTCAAAAGCGCGTTCCACCAAGCACTAATCGGGATATGCCGCGAGCGTCGAGATTTTGATTGCCCACTCGCCCTCGGCATTTATAAGTCCTATATGCCGCCGCGTCCGCGCTTGATACAAGTCGCCGATGGGGTACAGCTCCGTAAATTTGGAGCGGTCAATGCCGGGAATTTCCTCGGGATTCGGGATTTCGTTGCCGTCGAAGTCGAAATACTGGGTGACGGCGGAGTTGTAATCGGTAATGTCGGTGTAGGTGAAAATAGTGAAATACGGCGCGTCGTCCTGTATTCCCTGAACGTAGATGTAATTATCATACGCCGTGTAATACACATTGCCGTCAAAGTCGGCGAGCACCGCCGTGGTGTTATAATCGCTGTTTACATATTCAAGTACAATGCGGTTATAATCGTGGAACATTGTAACATAGCGCGGCTTACGCCCGTCGCTGTCGGCAAAGTCGTGAATCACGCCGTCCTTATCCATCTGAATCTCGCTGCTGTAGTAATCCTCTGTCGGCGTATAAATTTCAAACCACCCGTCGCCGACGTAACTAACATGCTGGTCGTAACCGAGGTTCGGAAAGTCGCGCACGAGATTACCCGCATTGTCGTAGAACCGCACGCGGCTGTTGTCGTCCGAAATAACCGTAATCAGCTCATATGTCTGGTAAATGTAACTGTTTTCGGGCGGAATTAACTCAGCGCCCGTCTTGTCAATCAGCGTGTTGCCCTCTTTCGTTCGCAGGATAGCCGTGCCGTCCTGAAATCGCTCGTAAAAGTTGTTCGCAACGTCGAAGCGCGCGGGTATCGCAATCGCGCCCGTGCGGTCGATGTACCCGAGCTTGTCGCCGTCGATGTAGGGCGACATGCCGTCGCTAAACGCGAACTCGCTCATAACAGTCTCCCGAACCCGCGCCAAAAACGTTTCATAATCAATCGTTTTATTCTCATAGTACTCGTAATAGAAATCGTAATTCATGAAAATCGGCTCAATCATCGCCTTAGGGAACGGCGGCATGTCGGCAATCACCGTGTTGTTCCGCCCGTCCACATAGCGGTAGCCCGCCGCGAAATCCTCCGTCACGGAAGCCAGCCCCTCCGAAAACCACATACGATTCTCGTAAATCAGCGGCAGCGCAAGGTTCCCGCGATAGTCCAGCGCACCCCACCGCTCGCCGTCGAACACCGCGACGCGCCCCTCGCCCACGTCGTTCGCTTTGCCAAACGTCAGCGCAAAGCTGCCGTCAACCGCCGCGACGACTGTGGAACCGTCGGGCACGCGCAACAGATAAATCACGTCGCCCTCGTATTCGAGCCGCTCAAAATTGCCGAACACGGGGTCGCAGACAATCTCGCCCTCGGCGGTGCAAAGCCCGTACAGCCGCACGTTCCAATGCGAACTGCCGAGCTTGCCGACATACGGGTAAAGCTCGCCGTAATCGTCGCTCGGAATCAACTCAAACACAGGCTCATCGTAGCGGCGCGTGAATTTCTCGCCGAGCGTGAACGGTTCGAGCGTCGGCGACGGCGCGACTTCAGGCGAAGCCGAAACTGTGGGCGGCGCCGTGACGGGCGCGTCGGACGGCGTCGGAACTCGCGTAGTGCAACTCGCGAGCGTCGCGATAAGCAGTAAAAGGACAACCGACTTTTTCAATGCTATACCTCCAAATCTAAATATGACAACACAATTAACCGAATCGGTTAGCGAACGAGCAGCGCGACAGTCTCAATGTGCGCGCAACGCGGGAACATGTCGAACGGCTCCGCGCTGACGGTGCGATAACCGCCCTCCGCGAACAGCTTCAGGTCACGCGCGAGCGTCGCGGGGTCGCATGAGACGTAAACAATACGCTCGGGTGCAATAGAAATAACCGACTCGGTCACTTCCGGCGCAAGCCCCTTGCGTGGCGGGTCAACGACGACGACGGCAGGGCGTTCGCCCGACTTCGCGAGTTTCGCCGCAACCTCCGCCGCGTCCGCGAGGATAAACTCCGCGTTCGCGATACCGTTCAGCTTCGCGTTCTCCCGCGCGTTTTCAACCGCCTCGGGCACGACCTCCGCGCCGATAACGCGCCCCGCTGATTGCGCTAGAGCGAGCGTGATAGTGCCCACGCCGCAATACAAATCCAGCGCAAAGTCCTGCGCCGTAAGCCCCGCGAGCGCGATGACACGCGCGTAAAGCCGCTCCGCTTGGTCGCGGTTCACCTGATAAAACGAGCGCGGCGACAGCCGAAATTTCAGCCCGCACAGCTCGTCCTCAATCGCGTCCTCACCGTAAAGCGTTACAAATTTCCCCGCGAGCACCGTGTTGCCGCGCGTCGTGTTGACGTTGCGCACAACACTCACAGTCTCGGGGCAAGCCTCCCGCAGCGCGTCAAGCAGGAACGGCACGTCGGGCAGCTTGCCCGCACCCGTCACGAGCACGGTCATTCCTTGCCCCGCGCCAAAACCGAATCGGTTATAAACGCGACGCACCAAGCCTTTACCCGTCATCTCGTCGTAAGGCTCAACCCCGCGCCGCTCAATCCACAACCGCACAGCACGCGCCGCGCGCTCGGAGTAATCCGCCTGAATCGCGCACGCGTCAACAGGCAAAATGTCGTGACTACGCTCGCGATAAAAGCCCGTCACAGGTTCGCCGCGAGTGCCGCCGACGGCATAAATCGCCTTGTTGCGATACCGCGCAATGCGCTCCGCGCCGACCACGGGCGGCACCGCGACGTCAAGCCCGCCGATTCGTCGCAACGCGTCCTCAACCCGCTGCCGCTTTGCGGTCAATTCCTCTGCGTAATCCATGTGCAAAAAGTCGCACCCGCCGCACCGCCCGAACAGCGGGCAACTCGGCACAACGCGGTGCGGCGAAGCGTCAATCACGCTCTCAACCTTTGCAAACGCAACGTTTTTCGTAACTTTTAATATTCGCGCCGCGACGTTTTCACCCGCGAGCGCGCCCTTGACAAACACAGTCTGCCCCTCAAACCGCGCAACCGCGTCGCCGGAGGACGAATAACCCTCCGTACAGAGTGAAATTATCGCGTTTTTTGTGAGTTCCGCCATAAAGTTGTGACCAATCCTTTCGGTAATTGTCGTAATCGGTGTTGACACGCGGGCGCAAGTGTGGTATTCTTAACGGAATATTTACGAGAGGGGTAGTATTTTATGGCATATATTTATCCGGAGCCGTCGCGTACCTTTTCAGAGTATCTTCTTGTCCCCGGTTACTCAAGCGCGGAGTGCACGCCAGACAACGTAAGTCTCGCCTGCCCGCTCGTCAAGTTCCGCCGCGGGGAAGCGCCCGCCCTGCACATGAATATCCCGCTCACGTCCGCCATAATGCAAGCGGTTTCAGACGACAAAATGGCCGTCGCGCTCGCAAAAGAGGGGGGCGTGTCGTTTATTTACGGGTCGCAATCCATTGAGTCGCAAGCGGCAATGGTTTCGCGCGTTAAGTCCTACAAGGCCGGGTTCGTAACCTCGGACTCGAACCTGCGCCCGGACGCGACGCTGCGCGACATTCTCGAGCTCAAGAGCCGCACGGGGCACTCCACCGTCGCCGTTACGGAGGACGGAACAAGCTACGGCAAGCTGCTCGGACTGGTGACAAGCCGCGACTACCGCGTGTCGCGCCTGAACGGCGACGAGCCTGTGTCGAACTTCATGACGCCGATTGACAAGCTCGTAACCGCGCCGTCCAACACGACGCTTAGTGAAGCGAACGACATCATCTGGGACAACAAGCTGAACGCCCTGCCGATTATCGACGGCAAGGGAAACCTCGTCTACATGGTGTTCCGCAAGGACTACGACTCGCACAAGGAAAACCCGCTAGAATTGCTCGACAGCGAGAAAAAATACGTCGTCGGCGCGGGCATCAACACGCGTGATTATAAGGAGCGTATTCCCGCGCTGCTCGAAGCCGGCGCGGACATTCTCTGCATAGACTCGTCCGAGGGTTACACCGAGTGGCAGAAATTCACGCTGCAATGGGCGCGCGAGAACTATGGCGACCGCGTTAAAATCGGCGCGGGCAACGTCGTTGACGGCGAAGGCTTCCGCTACCTTGCCGAGTGCGGCGCGGACTTCATAAAGGTCGGCATCGGCGGCGGCTCAATCTGCATAACGCGCGAGCAAAAGGGCATAGGTCGCGGTCAGGCAACGGCTGTAATAGACGTTGCGCACGAGCGCGACAATTACTATAAAGAAACGGGCGTTTACATACCGATTTGCTCCGACGGCGGCATTGTCCACGACTATCACTTCACGCTTGCTCTCGCGATGGGCGCGGACTTCCTCATGCTGGGGCGTTACTTCGCGCGGTTCGACGAATCGCCGACGAACAAGGTTTCCGTCAGCGGGAGCTACATGAAAGAGTACTGGGGCGAGGGTTCGGCGCGCGCGCGCAACTGGCAGCGGTACGACATGGGCGGCGCGGGCAAGCTCTCGTTTGAGGAGGGCGTTGACAGCTACGTGCCCTACGCGGGGAGCCTGAAAGATAACGTCACGCTCACGCTCAGCAAGGTGCGCTCAACGATGTGCAACTGCGGCGCAATATCAATTCCCGAGCTTCAGGATAAGGCGAAGATTACGCCCGTGTCCTCCACCTCAATCGTAGAGGGCGGCGCGCACGACGTCGTGCTAAAGGACAGCCCGATTAACAATTAAATTACGCGTAGCAACACAACACGTATTGAGGTGCCGCCGAAAGTGTTAGACTGCTATGGAGAGTGGTTACCACTCAATTAAAACCATAGCGGTCTTAGCATTTGCGGCACAGACCACGGACATTCACCAAAAATACAGACAAGAAAGGAGTTTGCTACAATGAATATTGATTACATCGAAGTTGGCGATTATCTGCTCCCAGCTGTAAGGCTGTCAGACCTCGCACCAGACGGTCTGGCGCCCGACGCACCGCCCCTCGGCAAGTATGGGCGTATGCACAAGGAGTACCTGCGGAAAGAAAAATCCGCGCTCTATTCCGCGCTGTTGCTGTCGGAACGGCTGTATCCACTTTGTCGTGAAATCGACATCGCGGCGCAAACACGGCTTGACGAAATCAACGACCGCGAAATCGCTCACGAAATCATACTTGCGGAGTTGGTCTACGTTTAGCGGGTAATGTTGCACAATAACAAACTTCCAAACAGGCTATTTATTGTGCAACACTCCAAAGATTAGTTCCCTTGAGTTTTCGAGTTCCGAAAAGCACCCTGTTTTTCTCCGTATATATAGAGGGACAAATAATCGGAGCGAGGAAAGGACGTTCCGAAACCTAACCCTAAAGAAAGGAGGGATAACCGACACAAAGATT
>JAISKH010000046.1 GCA_031261325.1 Oscillospiraceae bacterium | reverse complement strand
TACAACGCTTGGAGCAACACTAGAATCAAAACGTGCCTCAATTTTCGCTCACCTTTGCAGCTTCTCGAAGCCGTTGGCTAATTTCTTTCACCGATCATTGACACCCGAACACAGACGCGCGCAAGAAAAACGCGCGGCACGTCTTGACACGCACCCGCGCGCGTGATACAATCCCAAGCACGGGAAAATAGCACACCTCGCGCGCCGCAGAGAGGGGTCGCCGTCGGCTGAAAGCACCTCGCGTCACGAAATGCTCGGTTCGCCCGTCGCGGGTTCACACCCCGCGCACCGACTAATCCTCGGCGTTTGACCGCGTTACAGGTCGGCAAGAGCGCGCTTTTCAACCGAAATGCGTGAATTTGGGTGGTACCGCGGAGGGCTTTGACCTTTCGTCCCATATTTTGGGACGATGGGTTTATTTTTTTACATTTCCGTATTTTAAGGAGTTGAGACACATGAAGCAAACCCTGGCGAATCTACAGACGCAGGCACTTTCGGAGTTGAACGCCGCCTGTGACGCAAAGGCTCTGGAGGAACTGCGCGTTAAATATCTCGGCAAAAAGGGCGAGATAACTGCCGTGCTCCGTCAAATGGGCGGGCTGCCCGCGGACGAGCGACCCGTAATCGGCGCGCTCGCAAACACTGTGCGCGAGGAGATTGAAGCCGCGCTCGCCGTGCGTTCCGCCGCGATTGAAGCCGCCGCGCTGACAGAGCGTCTCCTGCGCGAAAAGCTTGACGTGACAATACCCGGAACGCCCGTTTCCGTCGGGCACCGCCACCCGATGTCAATCGTGCTCGACGAAGCGAAAGACATTTTCGTCGGCATGGGTTTCTCAATCGCCGAGGGACCGGAAATTGAGTTCGCGACATACAACTTCGACAAGCTCAACACTCTGCCCGGGCACCCCGCGCGCGACATGACCGACACGTTTTACATCACGGACGACGTGCTGCTCCGCACGCAGACCTCGCCCGTTCAGGTGCGCGTCATGGAGTCACAAAAACCGCCGATTCGTATCATTTCGCCCGGGCGCGTGTACCGCAAGGACGAGGTGGACGCGACGCACAGCCCAATGTTCCACCAGATTGAGGGGCTTGTCGTCGATAAAGGCATCACGATGGGCGACCTGAAAGGTACGCTGAACGCGCTCGTGCACAAGCTGTACGGCGCGGAGACGAACACGCGCTTCCGCCCGCACCACTTCCCGTTCACCGAGCCGTCGTGCGAGGTTGATGTGCAATGCTTCGTCTGCGGCGGCAGCGGTTGCCGCGTTTGCAAGGGCGAGGGCTGGATTGAGCTGCTCGGCGCGGGCATGGTGCACCCAAAAGTGCTCGCGGGAGTCGGCATCGACCCCGAGGAATACAGCGGCTTCGCGTTCGGCATCGGACTTGAGCGCATGACAATGCTCCGCTTCGGCATCGACGACATGCGCCTGCTGTACGAGAACGACATGCGGTTCTTGGGGCAGTTTTAGGAGGAAATATGGCTATATTTGACAATAATAAGTTGAAAGCCGAAAATATCAAAAAAGCGGCTGATGACGCGAAGCGGGAGCGGGACAGAATTGCGGCAAAAGCGGCTAATTTCGTCGCAATCAAAGAATGTCTGCGGGCTTTCGCGCAAACCGCAGAGGAAGTCTATCTGCCGATTGATTGGTTTTATCTCAGGCGAAAGCTGGGTTTGCGAAAAGGTTGGCATATAATTGGGAACCACCTTTTTGTAACGAAACGCGGCAAATTTTACAAGGACGTGTATCAAAACGGCTCGTCCAAGGGAGAGCGCGTATCGCTAAACAAAGCCACAGAAATATTTCAGGATTATTATTATGACGGATATTCGAGCCACGTTCGGGAGGACTTCAATATATTGCTGTCCGGTGGTTACCTGAGACCGCCCCCTGACCAATGGCGTTAACCCACCTGTTCGCACCCGTTTACGACGCGCGGTCGCGCGTGCTAATCCTCGGCTCATTCCCGTCGCCCAAGTCGCGCGCGTTCGGCTTCTATTACGGGCACCCGCAAAACGCATTCTGGCGCACGCTCGCCGAGACGCTCGGAGTTGCGGAGCCTGAACCCGCAATCCATGCGCGGCGAACATTCCTGCTCAACAGCCGCGTAGCCGTCTGGGATGTGCTGCAATCGTGCGAGATTGACGGCGCGGACGACGGCAGTATCCGCAACCCTGTCGCGAACGCATTCCGCCCGATAATCGAGAGCAGCGAAATCAGCGCGGTTTTCACGACGGGCAAAAAGGCGACCGAACTGTTCAACAAGCTCGCGGCGGCGGAAGCGGGTTTAACCGCGCAGTATTTGCCGTCAACAAGCCCCGCAAATCGCGGTCAATGGCACGCGGCAGCGTATCGCGAAGCGTGGGCGAAAATCCGCGCCGCGCTTGACGCCGCAACTGATTTTGAGACTTAGCTAAGGAGTGAATATAATGAATTTATCAAGAAAATGGCTGTCCGACTTCACGCAAATAACCGCGTCGCCCAAGGAGTACGAGGACGCGATGACGCTCTCCGGCTCCAAGGTCGAGCTTACGCGCGACCCCGGTGCGGAGATTAAAAACGTCGTCGTCGGGCGCGTCGCGTCAATAGAGCACCACCCCGACAGCGACCACCTGTGGGTTTGCCAAATCGACGTCGGCAAGCCCGAATTAGTGCAAATTGTAACCGGTGCGCAGAACGTGAGCGCGGGCGACTTCGTTCCCGCCGCGCTGCACAAATCGGTGCTTCCGGGCGGCAAAAAGATTGAAAAAGGCAAGCTTCGCGGCGTAAAATCCGAGGGAATGCTTTGCTCCCTGTCCGAGCTGGGGCTGGACACGCACGACTTCCCCGGCGCGGTCGAGGACGGCATTTTAATCCTCACCGAGACCGACGGGCTTGTTCCCGGCGCGGATATTAAGCCCGTAATCGGCGCGGACGACTCGATTGTTGAGTTTGAAATCACGAACAACCGCCCCGACTGCCTGTCCGTCATCGGTCTTGCGCGCGAGAGCGCGGCGACGTTCGGCGCAACGCTAAATATCCCTGCGCCGCAAGTAAAAGCAGGCGGCGGCAACATTCGCGACTTGCTGTCGATTGACATTCAAAACCCCGGGCTGTGCCCGCGATACACGGCGCGCATGGTCAAAAACATCAAGATTGCGCCGTCACCCAAGTGGCTGCGGCAGCGGCTCCACGCGTCGGGAGTGCGCCCGATAAACAACATCGTTGACATCACGAACTATGTCATGCTCGAGTACGGACAGCCCATGCACGCGTTCGATTACGCCTGTCTGGACGGCAAACAAATCATTGTGCGTAACGCGCGCGAAAATGAAATGATGAACACGCTCGACGGCACGCCGCGCGCGCTCTCGCCCGACATGCTCGTAATCGCGGACGCTGATAAGGCGGTCGGTGTCGCTGGCGTCATGGGCGGCGAAAATTCCGAAATCACGGACGATACGCAGTATGCGGTGTTCGAGTCCGCGAATTTCAGCGGCGTGTCAATTCGCAAAACTGCCGTCGCCCTCGGCATGCGCACGGACGCGTCGGGTCGCTTTGAAAAAGGGCTTGATATTCAAAACACGCTTCCCGCAGTAGAGCGCGCGTGCGAACTTGTCGAGTTGCTCGGCGCGGGCGAAGTCATGGACGGCATCATCGACATTCGCGCGCGTGACTACGTCCCCGTTACGCTCGCTCTCGAACCCGACAAAATTAACCGCCTGCTCGGCACAAATATTCCCCACGGCTTTATGGAGAAGTCCTTGGAAAAGCTTGGTTTTTCCGTGAACGATGGCATCGTCACCGTTCCGAGTTGGCGCGGCGATATTGAGCATTACACCGACCTCGCGGAGGAGGTCGCGCGGTTCTATGGTTACAACATCATCGAACCGACGATGTTCGCCGGCAGCGTCACAACCGGCGGCTTCACCGAAAAGCAGACGCTCGAACGCGAGTTGGGGCGCACCGCCCGCGCGCTCGGCTTCTCCGAAATCTACACATATTCGTTCATCGGCGCGTCGGATTACGACAAAATTGCCATGCCGCAGGACAATTCCCTGCGCGCGTCGGTCACTATATTGAATCCGCTCGGCGAGGACCGCTCCGTCATGCGCACAACCCCCCTGCCGTCCATGCTCGATTCACTCGCGCGCAATCGCGGCTACCGCAACGAAAACGCTCGCTTGTACGAACTTGCAAAAGTCTACCTCCCGAGCGAAAGCGCGTTGCCGGACGAGCGCGTTTTCCTGACACTCGGCGCATATGGGAACTGCGACTTCTTCGCGCTTAAAGGTACAGTTCAAGAGATTTTGCGCACGCTCCGCGTACCCGACGTAACGTTCCACGCGCAGTCGTTTATCCAAGCCCTGCACCAGGGACGCAGTGCCGACATTCTCTCGGGCGATACTGTAATTGGCATGATTGGGCAGCTACACCCCGCCGTCGCAAAAACATACGACCTGCCCGACACTTATGTCGCCGAGATTGACCTCCCCGCCGCGTTTGCGTTGCGGCAGAATGAGTCCAAGTACGCTCAACTCCCACGTTACCCCGCCATTCGGCGCGACATTGCCGTTGTGTGCGACGACGACGTGACCGTCGCGGAACTAACGTCCGCAATCCGACGCGTCGGTGGCTCGCTGCTTACTGCCGCAGACCTTTTCGACGTTTATAAGGGCTCGTCAATACCCGATAACAAGAAGAGTGTCGCTTTCGCGCTCAAGCTTCGCGCCGACGACCGCACATTAACGGACGCGGAAGCCGACTCGGATGTAAGCGCAATTCTCGCCGCGCTTGAGAACGATTGCGGCGCAGTCATTCGCTAGGCTCGACACCGAATCAAATCGCAATTATACCTTTATTTACCATCAAGCAATCCAACTTTACCGGACAGCGACGCGGAATTTCCGCTTCGCTGTTTTTAATTTGCAACACGCCAAGCGCACTACAGGCACCGCACGCTACTCGACCACCTTGCCGAAAATGTAAAGCTCATCGTACTCGCTTAGAATAATCGGCTTATACTTGGAGTTGCGCGAAATCAGCCGACCGCGCCCAAGCTCCTTGCAGAACACTTCGCCATTCAGAACGAAAATGCCAACTTCGCCGACCTCAAGCGATTCCTGCTTGCGCACGTAAACAATTTGTCCGTTTTCAAACGTCGGCTCCATACTGTTGCCGCTGATTCGCAGTGCGAAATCGGTGCAAATCGGAACGCAGTCGTCCACCTCAATCTCCTCATAATCCGCAACGTCAATAAAAACGCCCGTTCCGGCAGACGCTGGAATATCGTAGAGTTTAATCGTCCGCGCAGGCTGCGGCGCAGGCATAAATTTCAACGTCGCAGGTTGTCCCGACTGCTGTACAATCGGCTCGATGAAGCGCGAATCTTTCCGAAGAAACTCCATGTACTCCGCAATCCGCTGCCAACCGAGCGCGTTAAACTCGCCGCGATTCTCCACAAAAACGGAATACGGGTCGCGCACGCCGTAAATTCGGCAAATATTCAAAAATTGAGGAATACTCGGCTGCGACGCGCCCTGCTCCCACTTAGAAATTGACTTGTTGGTCGCGGGCGTACCCATCGCCGACAAACGCTCCGCTACCTCAATTTGCGACAGCCCTTGCGCCGTGCGCAGCCGCCGACATGTCTCACCAAATTCCACCCGCTCACCCCCAATTTTCTTGCATTATAAAACATTGCGAAGCATTTGTCAAGCATATTTTCGCCGTTTTTACGATTATTTATAATTATTTCTCTATTATTGCGAACTTGATGCAAGCCCTAACTCACGACCCAAAGAATTCCGTCCTCAATACCTCCGCGCGTGCTCTTCACCTCCACGCCCGCATAATTTAACGTGCGCAGCATCGCCGCCAACCCGTCGCTAATCAGCTCCCCCGGAACAAGAAGCGGCGAACCCGGCGGGTAGCACCAAACATATTCAGCTGAAATATAGTTAACCGAATCGGTTATTTGTTTTGCAATTGATGTACTATTTAGTGCCTCACCTATCGACAATACTCGCACAGGCAAGTCGAAGCTCGGTAGCTCTCTTACACTCGCGCTGGGTTCCAACTCGCGGTCGATTTGCAACAACGCATTGCTCAAGTGCTCAAACGTCACGTCCGAATCGCAAATACTCGTGATGGCAAGCGCGTGTGTAACCCCGGACATCTCCAGTTCCAACTTAAATTCGTCGCGCAGTCTCCGCGCGAGCGCAACGCCCGAAATGTTCGCTTCGCGCGTCGAAATGACAAGCTTCCCCGCGTCGCGTGCAAACGCGCTCTTACTAACCGATTCGGTTATTTTTATTGCATTTAGCGGCTTTGTCGCATTACAAAACGTATCAAGTCGCCGCGCATATTCCGCAAATAACATCTCGCCGCTATCTTTCAACATGTGCAGACAAGAGTCAATTGAGGCGAGCAAAACGTAGGACGGGCTGCTGGTTTCAAAGGTTGCAAGTTGGCGTGAAACCTCGTCCGCAAACGACTCGCGCACGTGCAAAAGTGCGCATTGCGTAAGCGCGGGCAGGGTTTTGTGCAAGCTCATAATCACCGCATCAGCCCCAAGTCGCGTCGCCGACTCTGGAAAGCGCGACGAAAACCCGAGGTGCGCCCCGTGCGCCGCGTCAACAATCAACTTTGCGCCATGCGCGTGCGCCAATTCCGCAATCGCCGAAACGTCGCTAACTACGCCCTCATACGTCGGAGATGTGATGACCAATGCGGTTATTTCACTTGATACTAACACACTTTCAAGTCTTTTTACCGAAACGCTTCCATACAGTCCCGTCTCCGCGTCAACCTCCGGCAATACGTAAATCGGTTCCAACCCGAGTAGCTCAACTGCATTGTAAACCGACTTGTGGCAGTTTCTGGCAATTATCACTTTATCGCCCCGTCGCGTCAATGCCGCCATTGCGGCAAGTATCCCGACCGTTGAACCGCCGACAAGCGGGAACGCTCGTTCCGAGCCATACAGTTGCGCCGCAAGGCTTGCCGTCTCTTTCAAGACACCGCGCATGTCATGCAAATTGTCCAATCCCGGCAGTTCCGTCACGTCGAGCGCATACGGAAAGTCGGTCCCGAGCAGCTCTACATTGCGTTTATGCCCCGGCATGTGCAGCGGCGCGAATCCGGACTGCGCGTATTTCCTTAATTCATCAATAAGCATTGATAATCCTACTTTCTGACCAAATCGGTTTCCCTATGACAAACCGCGTCCAAAGCAATATTGGGCGCGGTTTATGCTTCAATTTCGACTTTTGCCGTGTCAAGCCATATCTTGGTAAAACTCAATTATTTCATGGTCCGGACCATAAACATACGCGAGACAAACAGGCTTTCCGATTTCAATTTCGGTCGTCGGAGCAATCCACGTCGTTGCGCCCGCCGCAACCGCCGCGTCATACGCCTTGCGCGTGTCCTCAACTTCAATTGCAATATGCGCCCAACCGATAGTCACTTTTGCCTCACCCGCGCCGAAAGGTATCAGCTCGACAATCGCCCCGCCGCCTAGGTCTATCAGCCAATTTGACTTGTCGGCTCCGACGGAAAAGCTGTGCACAACCTTGCCGCCCAAGCCGTCGCGGTAAAACGCAAGGCTCCTCTGCTCGTCCGCAACGTACAGTCCGACGTGGTGGAATCCCTTTGAATCCATGTCAATCCCTCCAAAATTATTTGTCAGTATTATATCATGGTTCCCCCAACCATGCAATATTTTTTGTAAGATTTCCAAAAATTAGCTCGCCGAGAATTTGCCTTCCCAAGCGAGCTTTTTTACGTAACTTTGTCGCGTCCAATCAGAAAACCGATACGGTCAATATTACTGCAACACCGAACAATACCGCCAATACATCTGCAACTCTCAGCGGGTATTCGCGGAACCCGCAGTTACGTTTGCGCAGATTGAAGCCACGCAGCTCCGCCGAAATTGCACCGCCCTCGGTTTTGCGAACCGAGGAAATCAGCAGCGGCACGCACAGCGGCAGCAGCAAACGCACCTTTTTGAAGAAGTTTTTCGTGTCAAATTCAACGCCGCGCGCGGTTTGCGTTTCCATTATTCCCGACATTTCCTCCGCGAAAAGCGGGATAAACCGTATCGCGGTCGTTAGTGCAAACGCGTAACTATACGGCATATGTAACGATTTTACGAGCACATTCGCGAGGTCGCTAATGCGCGTGACGGCGAGCATCAGCGCGAGTGGTAACGTCGCGGTCATGAATCGCAGCACGAACAGCAGCGAAAATAACACGCCCGAGTCGGTGATGACAAGCCCGAAAGGTAGGTGCAGCAACACTTTTCCGTCGCGCACGAACAGAATTTGGACGATAAACAGCAAAATCGACAGCTTGCCGAGCGACGAAAGTATGCGCAGAGAGCGCGAAACCGTGCCCGCCGCGGCGGAGAACGCGAGCACCGCGGCGAGTATACCGATAATAATCAAGTGGCTGTCGGTGATAAACACCGCCGCGCAGAGCGCGAACGAGAGCACTAGCTTCGTCAGCGGGTTCAGTCGGTGCAGAAACGATTCGCCTTGAACATAATCCAGCAATCCCGTCATACTCTCACCTCTTCTTTCAGCGTTGCAACAGTTTTGACCATATCGGTTATCGTAAAAGCCTCCCCGAACGCGCCGCCCAGCCTCATCGCAAGGTCGGGAATCTGCGCCGGAAGCAGCGACGCGGAACTGAGCAGCGCGCGGTCGCGCATTACGCCGCGCATGTCGCCGTCACCGATAAGCTTGCCGCGACTAAGTACTAGAACGCGCCGCGCGAAGTCGGCGACAATCTCCATATCGTGGGTAATCATGAGCAGAGCCGCGCCCTCCGCGTTTTGGCGCGACACGATGTCCATAATTGTCATGCACTCGCGGTAGTCAAGCCCCGTCGTCGGCTCGTCGAGTATCAGCAGCTTCGGACGACGCGCCAAAACCGATGCAAGTGCAACCTGTTGCCGCTCGCTGCGGCTCATGCCGAACGGGTCGCGCTCTCCGTCAAGCGAGAACACCGACAGCATCTCATCGCACCGCGCCGCGTGCTGTTCCGGCGGGACGGAGGAAAATTCCAGCCCGAACATCAACTCACCGCGAACCGTGTTTTGGCAGAGCATACGGTCGGGATTCTGGAACAGGAACCCGACGTCGCGCGCAATCTCGCTCGTTTTTACGCGCCGCGTGTCCTTACCGCCGACGGTTACAACGCCGCCTGTCGGCTTCAGCAAACCGTTGCAAATGCGGGCAAGCGTGGACTTTCCCGCGCCGTTCTCACCGAGCAGCGCGACAAATTCGCCCGTCTGAATCTCAAACGATATATCTTGCAACGCGTCGCCGCCGCGATAGGCGAAGCTCACGCCGTCCAATTTCAGCAGACTGTCAGCCATTTCCAAGCACCTCCCGCATCATGGTTTCCGCTTGCGCCAACCCCGTCGGCGTTGCGCCCGAGTAGTAACCCAGCTTCGTAAGCTCACGCGCGAGCGTCGCGACACGCGGAATATTCACGCCCGCCGTTTCAAATACCTCCGTTTGGCGCAGCACGTCGCCCACCGCCCCGTCGAGTACGACGCGCCCGCCGTCCATGAGCAGCAGTCGTTTCACGTACTCGCACAAGAGCATAATCTTCTGTTCAACGACGACGATTGTAATGCCGTGGTTCTCGTTCAGCTCGCGCAGAGTGTCAAACACGCGGCGGGAGCTGCGCGGGTCAAGCTCGCCCGTCGGCTCGTCAAGGACAATTATCTTCGGGCGGAGCGCGATAATCGCGGCAATCGCGACTTTCTGCTTCTGCCCGCCCGAAAGCGTGCTTGTCGCGCGGTGGCGCAGCTCCGATATGCCCGCTTCGGCTAGTGCTTGCTCCAACCGCGACTCAATTTCGGAGCGCGGAACGCCGAAGTTCTCCATGCCGAACAGCACCTCGTCCTCCACAACGGCGGACACCATCTGACCGTCCACGTCCTGAAACACGCTTCCGACATAGCGCGAGATTTCCTCGGGAGACGATTCCACCGTGTCAAGCCCCTCGACCGTTACAGAGCCGTACATATCGCCCGTGTAATGGTGCGGCACAACGCCGTTCAGCGCGTATGTCAGCGTTGATTTCCCCGCCCCGCACGAGCCAATTATCCCGACGAACTCGCCGTCACGTATATCAAGCTCCAATCCCGCTAGCGCGGGACGCGCGCCGTCCTTATAGGTGAACGTAAGCCCCTGTATCTTAATCATGGAAAACTCCTTTGCGTTTGCGTTATTTTTTGAGCGCGAGCTTGAGCGGGATATACAGCACTTGGACGATAATCGCGTTAATCAGCGCGGTTCCGAAGATGATGCCCATGAAGATTGCGAGCGGCGTCGGCGTGATGTTCGCGCCCGAGTAGTACATCAGGTACATGACCGCGATGAACGTAAAGCCGCTGACGAGCGTTGACAGGAACGTGCAGACGAAGGTTTTGAGCGGCACTTTGCCGATTTGCATCGGCAACTTTGTCAGCAGGCACATCGCGACCGCGCCCAAAAGCTCGCTTACGAAGTTGATAAGCGGCTGCCCCGGGAAGAACTGGCACACCGCGCCGGCGAGCAATCCGATAATCGCCGCCTCGAACAGGCGCGGCTTAATCAGAATGATGATTAGGCAGTACATCGCGATGATGAAGTTCGGCTTCATTCCGAAGTTGATGACCGAACCGACGACGAGCTTGAGCACCGCGCCCGCGGCGAGCAGGATTCCGATGAGCAGTATGTCGGCAATGCCGAGTCCCTTTTTCTGCGCGGCTGTGATTGTTCTCTTGTTTTCCATTGTTGTTGCCCTCTTTCAAAAATATTTTTGGCACGGTATTTTTGCTTGTAAGAGGAGCGGAGCATGCAAAAATCCGCCCTTATCTCTAAGGACGGATTAAATATCCGTGGTACCACCTTAGTTGACCGCCGCGAACCGCGCTTGCGATTCGGAGCAATCCACTCTTACAAGAATGCCAACACATTCTCTGTCGATAACGCCGACTTGCGTCTCAGTTACTTGCAGCTTACAACCGTTACTGTTCGCCGCTTTCGCCTTGCCCTCCGTGGTCCATTTGCCGATTCGCATTTCCGCAGGACTCTCACCACCGCCTGCTCTCTGTGGGTGCGTATCTCGGTTTGATTTCCACATCATAGGTTTGCTTTGTTTGATTGTTTTGAAGTCTAGCACAGTATTTTTGCTTTGTCAATAGGTAAATTTTAATTTTTTTGATTATTCTTGTTCGGGTGTCAATGATCGGTGAAAGAAATTAGCCAACGGCTTCGAGAAGCTGCAAAGGTGAGCGAAAATTGAGGCACGTTTTGATTCTAGTGTTGCTCCAAGCGTTGTATTGGGCT
>JAISKH010000075.1 GCA_031261325.1 Oscillospiraceae bacterium | reverse complement strand
TAATCAGCCGCGAGTTAAGCAAGGCGAACAATGAGAGCGACGAACCGTCGGGCTTCTCCTCGGTGCTAGCGCCCGTTGATTATGTGTTCGCAAACCAATGGAAGCTGCGCGGGCAAAAGTTGGACACGCCGCTGTTCGACCTGACGCAGGACATCACCGAGACCGTTTATCTGGAGCCTGTGTATAGCCCCGGGTTCTACATCGAGTTCGTCACAAACGGTTCGCCCGAGGACCCGCAGTCCGCCATCGAAGGCGGTATCGTAACCGAGCCGCTGAATCCGCCGACACGCCTTGGCTACTTGTTCTCACATTGGTCGGATACGGACGGCGGCGCGGAATACAGCTTCGCAACGCCTGTTACGAGCAACCTTACGCTTTACGCGGTTTGGGAACGCGACATCGTGGACTACAAAATCGCCTATTGGCTTGAGAAGCCGAATATTCCAATCGGCGGCTTGAAAGGCGTTGACGACGACTCGCCGTTTGACGCGAAGCAGTATGATTTTATCGTGCTGGAGGACAAGACGGCACTCACGGAGAGTATTATCACGGTTGACGAACTTAGCGATGTGCCTATTGATATTCAAAAGGAAATCAGCGGAGCTATCGGGGGATACCGTAACCTAAGCGGTACATATAACACAACTACTGGTTGGTTCCTGTTTTCGCACATTGCACTAACCGCCGAAACGGAAGTCAGCGGAGACGGCACGACCGTTCTCAATGTGTATTTCGCGCGCAACATTGTTAACGCCGCGTTTGACCCGTCAGGGTATTCAGTTACTGTTACTAATACTGTCACCGACCCTGAAACTGGTGCTGAAACTACTACTAGGCAAAGCGTGCGTAAAGACTGTGAAATGACGGTAAACGGTATAACATATTCAAGTGGGATGCCTTACAGTTATTATACAAAGCTGGGTCTTTGGACTTACAGCGATTGGCCAAAGCCGTTCATGGAGAGCGACGGTATCTCCCCGGACGTCGTGGTTGACCCTGCGTTTGAGGGGTGGGGAAGTTACCACCTTGTATATGCTGATTATTTCCGCGTGAGAATACCCGGGCTGTCTAGCTTTATGGGCGTTATCAACGAGAGTGGAGACAGTACGACTGTCATGTTTACCGGCTATTATAATGCTGCTAACAAGAAGCTCTACAATGTTCACACGTTGGTTGAGAGCCTTGACGGCAGCGGTTATGCGGCGAACACCGACGGTATTGCCGCTGCCCTGTTGGAAGGCTATACGGGATTAGAGCGTTTCGTTGAAGAGCCGTTGATGCATTACGTGTTCAGCTACTCCAACGTAGCCGGAATCGGTCCCGACAGCGAGCCGGAGGGTATGCACAATATTGGCGACGCTGATGCCACAGGGTATGGCTTTACGATTTCAAATGAAAACGTCCTTTGGAAAACGACATATGAGCAGCATACCGAATTTGCGACGAACACCCCGCCGGAGGAAATGCTGGAGGTTAACTTCCTGTTTATCCGCAATTTCTATGATTACACATTCATCACGAACAACGGGACGTTGACGTTTGACCCGTTGACTTACAAGCACATCAAGTTCGGGCTGCCCGTTCCCGCGGAGCCGCCCGCGCCGACGAAAGGCGACTTATACTATTTCGACGGCTGGTATTCAGATTCCGACTTCATGTCGCCCTATGAGTTTGACGGCACAATGCCGTCGCACAACATCGTGCTGTACGCGAAGTGGCTGTACAACCCGCATAATGTGAAGTTTTTCACAACGCCCAACGACACGACTCCCGAGCTTACAGAGGTTGTCGCGGACAACACGCAGATAGGCGACCCCGAGCTATACGTGGTTGGCGAGCAGTACGAGGGCAAGGGCGTGTTCTACGGTTGGTATCTGCGCACGAGCTTGGGACTGGTGCACTACTCGTGGGGAATGCCGATTGAGCGCGATATTGAGCTTGTCGGTCTGTGGCAGGTTGACCCCGGGTTCACGGTTACATACGAAGGCAACGGCAACACGAGCGCGACGGATATATACCTGCCGACGGACACAAACGCATACGCATACGGCACGTTCGCGGTTGTTAAGGACGGAACCGAGCTGAAAAAGTTCCACGAGCAGTACGGCGACTTGGACTTCGTGTACTGGAAATGGATAACGCCCGGTCCGAGCACGGGCGAAACAGCGGCTTACAACTACTACGACGCGGTGCCGATTCGCGGCGATACCGTGCTGGAAGCGCGATATGTGCCGATACATACGGTTGAAATCAGCGGCAACAAGACTGTAATCGGTACGGGCGTGCCCGCCGGTCCGACGACGTTCGGCTTCGGCTTGACGCAAGTTACAAACGCGTCTGGCGCGACGCAGGTTGCAGGCGGCATTAAGCGCGACGCGACCGCGTCAATTGCGGGCAGAGGTACCGCGACGATTACGTTCCCGACGATTGACTTGCTGGAGGGCACCTACTACTTCAAGGCGACTGAAACGGTTGGCGGCGGCGGAATGAGTTGGTCGAACGACTATTCTGTGAAGATTGTGACCGTAGTTGTGCCCGCGGGCGAGGATTCCGATGCCGTGATTACATATCCCGAGGGCGGCATGGAGTTTACAAACGCCTATTTCGAGGGCATTGTCGTGCAGCAAACAATACCTCCGACAGAAGAGCCGACGGAAGAGCCAACCAACGAACCGACGGAAGAACCCACCGACGAACCCACCGATGAGCCGACAGACGAGCCTACGCCGGAGACGACTCCCGAGTTAACGCCCGATGTAACGCCGGAGCCGAAGCTTGTGGACGAACCGACTCCCGAGCCGACGGAGCCGCCGCATTTTGAAGATGACGACCTGAAGTTCACCTTGGACGAGGAACCCGAGCTTATAGTTCGCGTGCTCGTGGACGGTGTTGAGCTTACGCCCAATCAGTATCGTATTGAGCGCGACGGCAACGGCAAGGCGAATGTCGTGCTGACCAGAGACTTCTTGGAAACACTTTCCCCGGGCGAGCACTTCATTGATGTTGAGTTCCCCGACGACATTGTGCCGCTTGGCAGCTTCACGGTTGACGACTATGTCCCGATTCCGTTTTCAAACCCGAAAACGGGTGACGACAGTTCGGCGCTCATTTGGCTGACGATGCTGCTCGTTTCGATAACGGGAACAGCCGTCGCGGTGAGCGCGCGCAAGGCGCGGAAGAGTTCGACGAAGCGATAAGACAACTAAAACAGAGCGGCGAAGCCTAATGGCTTCGCCGCTGTATTATATTAACCTTAATTGCTTACCTTTAACTGCCGAGGTAGGCTTCCTTTACGGCGGGGTCGTCGAGAAGCTCGCGCCCCGTACCGCTCTTGGTTATGCGACCTGTTTCCATGACGTAGGCGAAATCGGCGGCGAGGAGCGCCATGTTCGCGTTTTGTTCGACGAGTAGGATTGTTACACCGCCCTTGTTAATTTCCCTGATAATATCGAATATGCCGCGCACAATCAGCGGGGCAAGTCCCAACGACGGCTCGTCCATCATCATGAGCTTCGGGCGACTCATTAACGCTCTGCCGACCGCGAGCATCTGCTGCTCGCCGCCCGACAGCGTTCCGCCGAGCTGCCAACTGCGTTCCTTTAGGCGCGGGAACAGGTGGTACACCCAATCGAGGTCGCTCGTCAGATTGTCGCTGCGGAGATACGCGCCGATTCGGAGGTTTTCAATGACGGTCAGGTCGGGGAAGATGTGCCGCCCCTCGGGGACGAGCGTCGCGCCCTTGCCGACGATGAACGCCGCGTCCTTTGACGTTACGTCAACGCCGCTGAATTCAATGCTACCGCTTTTCGGTTTAACCAGTCCGCTGATTGAATTGAGGATTGTGCTTTTGCCCGCGCCGTTCGCGCCGATTAGCGTGACGACCTTGCCCTCGGGTACGTCGAACGATATGCCCTTGACTGCCTCAATCGCGCCGTAATTCACTTTCAAATCCGTAATTTTAAGCATCTTCAGCCACCCCCAGATACGCTTCAATCACGCGCCTGTCCGACTGCACCTCATGCGGGGTGCCTTTCGCAATCAGCTTTCCGAAGTCGAGAACGTAAATGCGGTCGGAAATTTCCATGATTAAATCCATGTGGTGCTCGATTATGAACACGGTCAAGCCGTATTTCGTGCGAATTTGCTGAATAAATTCCGCAAGCTCGATAGTTTCCTGCGGGTTCATGCCCGCCGCCGGTTCGTCGAGCAGGATTAACTGCGGGTCGGTCGCGAGCGCGCGTGCTATCTCCAAGTGACGCTGCAAGCCGTAGGGCAGGTTCGCGGAAATTTCGTCCTTAAGGTGCAGCAGCCCTTGGTCCTCAAGCAGCGCGAGAGCTTCGTCACGCACGCGTTTTTCCTCTTTGTGGCTGATTCGCAACGTGGAGGTGAACACGTTGTGCTTTGTGCGCATATGCTTTGCGACGAGGACGTTTTCAAGCACCGTCATGGACTTGAACAGGCGGATATTCTGAAAGGTGCGCGCGATGCCGAGCTTTGTGATTTTGTCGGGTGTGGTGCCCTTGCCGATTGGCTTGCCGAGGAATGAGACTTTGCCGTCCGTCGGCTCGTAAACGCCTGTGACGCAGTTGAACGCGGTTGTTTTACCGGCACCGTTCGGTCCGATGAGCGCAACGATTTCGCCGCTGTTGACCTCCATTGACAGGTTGTCCACAGCTGTCACTCCGCCGAAACGCATGGTTAAATTTTCGATGTTCAGTACATTCATTTCGCAGTCCTCTTTTTTCGTCCAAACACGCGCTTGAAGAAATTCGATATGCCTTTCAGCGAGAACTCGTTTTCGCCCATAAGTCCCTTGCGGTAGAACAGAACTATCACCATGATGATTACGGCGAACACGACCTTGCGGAAGCCCGCCCTGAATATTGTCGGCGCGTTAATGCCGAGGAAGGTTCCGCCGTCCAGTCCGCGCAGCCACCATTCCGATGCCGCGATAAACAGGAACGAGCTGATGCAGCTGCCGGTAACGGAGCCTAAGCCGCCGATAACGACAATCAGCAGTATTTCGTATGTCATCGCCGACTTGAACGAGCTTGCCTGAACCGCGGTTTGATACATCGCGAGCAGCGCGCCGCCGACTCCCGCGAAGAACGAGCTGATTACGAACGACAACTCCTTGTGCGCGAATAGGTTGATGCCCATCGCTTCCGCCGCGCGCTCATCGTCGCGTATCGCGCGGAACGCCCTGCCGTAGCTGGAATTTATCAGCAATACCATGAGAAATACGCATATGCCGACGATAATAAACGGCACGAACGTCGAGAGATAAACCACAACGTCGCCGTTTGCGTCCGTGATATTAAAGCTGTCAAACGTCGGGAATTTGCGCAGTAGGTTGGAGCCGTTCGTAACGGGTCCGAGCTTGTCCCATTGGAAGATTGCGCGTATTATCTCCGCAAAGCCGAGTGTGGCAATCGCGAGATAGTCGCTCTTCAGGCGCAGTACGGGCAGTCCGATAAGCGCGGCGAACAGCGCGGCGGCAATTCCCGCGATTACGAGCGCGAGCACGACGGGCAGGGCGAATTGAATAACGCCGCCGTCGAAGTATTGGTAAACGTTAATGCGGTCTGCAATCGGGATTGTAAATATCGCGTAGGCGTATGCGCCGATTAGCATGAAGCCCGCCTGCCCCAAGGAGAACAGCCCCGTGAAGCCGTTCAGCAGGTTCATGGATACCGCGACGAGCGCGTAAATCGCGCCTTTTTTCAGGACTGTGAACATCATGGATTTTGCGGGCAATACCTGCTCCAACGTGAAAATCAGCGCGTAAAAAAGTATGAGCAGACCGACTGAAATTATTTTTTGTTTTTTGGTCATACTCTCACCTCAAACCTTGTCAATCTGTTTTTCGCCGAACAGACCGGTAGGTTTCGCCGCCAAAATTATTATCAACAGAACGAACGTAAACGCGTCGCTGAAAGTCGTCCAACTGGAGCCGCCGCTTTTAATCAGATTTTCGACGATGCCGATAAGGAACGCCCCGATAACCGCGCCGGGTATGGAGCCGATTCCGCCGAACACCGCCGCGACGAAAGCTTTCAGCCCCGGCATTGAACCCGATGTCGGCACGATAGCCGTGTAGTTCGCGAAGAAGAGCAGGGAACCGACGGCGGCGAGGAATGAGCCGATTATAAACGTCGTGCTGATGACCGTGTTTATCTTGATGCCCATAAGGCGGCTTGTATCTATATCGCGCGAGACGGCGCGCATCGCCATGCCGACCTTGGTTTTTTTAATCAGGAACAGCAACGCGGCAATCAGGACGATTGTAAGAATCGGCGTGATAACGGTTACGCGCTTCGTGGTTGCGCCGAGGATTGTGATGGTGTCGCTAATCCAAGGGATTGAGGGATAATTCTTGGCAAGACCGCCCGTTGCGTACAGCGCGACGTTTTGAATGAGGTAGCTTACGCCGATTGCGCTAATCATGACGCTCATTCGCGGCGCGTCTCGCAGCGGCTTGTACGCCACGCGCTCAACCACGAAGCCGAGAAGTACCGTCAAAAGCAGCACCAATGGCAGCGCGACCCACAGCGGCAGCGCCGTGGACAGATATATCATCATGAGTCCCGCCGCCATAAAAATATCGCCGTGCGCGAAGTTAATCAATCTCAATATGCCGTATACCATTGTGTAACCAATGGCAATGAGCGCGTACTGTCCGCCGACAGATATGCCCGCCAGTAAATAAGGTAAATGTCGCATTACCTAAACCCTCCGATACATAAACGCGTTCCGCTCGCATAGCAGCAGTTTTTCTATAATAACACAGAAAAACAAGTCGGTCAACAAAAAATGACGGCTAAATGCACCGATTACACGTCGCCGCGCGTTAACGTGACCGCAAAAAACAGATGCGGAATTTGTGCACTCCGCATCTGTCTTATTATTTCGGGGTCTTAGTTGACGCCTTGCGTCGCCACGTAATCCCACGCGCCAGTCTCGGTGTTAACCACCTTGACGACGGCTTCAGTACGAATCGCGTCGCCCGTCGTATCGAACTCAATGTGTCCCGTCACGCCGTCGTACTTGACGTTCCAGAGCGCGTCGTTGATTGCAACGCTGTCCGTGCTCGCCGCGAGCTTGATGGCTTCGAGAGCGACGAAGTAGCCGTCGTAACCCATCGGGGAGGACGCGGCAATCATGTCGTTGCCGTTGTTGTTCGCGAGCATGTCGGGGTTGGCGTTCAGCCATGCCTTAAAGCCCGCGTCAAAATCGGGGTTTCCGCCCTCTTGATAGAAGGTGGTGATGTAGTTGTTTACTGCCTTGCCCTTTGCCGCGCCGGTCACGACGTTGCTGTCCCACGTGTCGCCCGCGAGGATAGGCTTATCCCAACCCTGCGCCGCCGCTTGCTCGATAATCAGGGAAGCCGCTTCAAGGCTTGTCGGGCTGAAGAACACGTCCGCGCCGAAGTTCGCCGCGTTGGTGATGTAGCTGATGTAATCGCTGTTACCCTCGGGGAACGTCTCATAAACGACTTCGCCGCCGAGAGCTTCAAACGCTTGCTTGAAGTATGTCGCAAGTCCGACGCTGTAGTCGTCGCCCAGCTTTGCTAGCACATATGCCTTCTGCGCGGAGAACTGCGCCTTTGCGAAGTTGGCGAGAACCGTGCCCTGGAACGGGTCAAGGAAGCAGAGACGGAAGTAATGCGTATTATCAAGCGTAACCTGCGGGTTCGTGGAAGTCGGCGCGATAGCGGCGATTTTCGCTTCCTTAAACACATCGCTCGACGCTATGCATACGGCGGAGCCGTAGGAGCCGAGAACGACGCTGACGCCCTTGGAAACAAGCGTGCTCGCTGCGGTCGGAGCCTTGTCCGTGCTGCTCTCGTTGTCAACGATTTCAAACTGCACGTCATAGGTTTCGCCGTTGATTTCAACCGTCGGCTGTACGTAGTGCGCGTACAGGAAGCCGAGGGATTCCTGCTTGCCGCTGGCTCCGTTGTCGCCCGACGCAGGCTCGAAAATGCCGATTTTGATGACCTTGTTGGCGGAGCTTGTTGTGCCGCCGCCATTGTCGGACGGAGCGGTGTTTCCGCTGCCGCTGTCTTTTGCGCAGCCCGCGAACACAGCCACGACGAGACAAAGCGCAAGTGCCAATGCTAGTACTTTCTTCATGTTTTTTTCCACCTTTTCTTTTGATTAAAAACCCGACATTCACTTTTTGTGAATACGGGCACGGAACGCGGGGCGCATAAGCTCTTTCGGCAGCCAACTTAACCCTGCGGACTATATACTAATATACTATTTATGCAAGCTTGTCAAGTATAAAATTCATTTTTCAAGCTATTTCTTGCGCGCGCGGGGTCAAAGGCGCAAGCAGAGACGAGTTTCCCGCCGTTTATGTGCCGGGGCGCGATTGTTGGAGGGCTTGCGGTAACGGTTACGCGGATTTACAATTTGGTTGCGGATTGGTTACAAATTGGTTCCAATGTGAATATTTGGCTAAAAACTATTGACTTAATTACTGTGTATGCTATAATGTAACCAAATTTGAAACCGGAGGAATTGCAAATGAAAAGAATTATCCCCGCCGTTTTAGCTCTGTGCCTTATTATTTCCCTCGCCGCGTGCGGTACAAGTCAGTCAGACTATGACGCTGTTACAGCCGAACGCGATTCACTTCGTACACAGCTCAGCACCTTGACCTCGGAGAAGAACTCGCTTCAGTCGGAGTACGACAAATTGAAAACCGAAACCGCTGATTGGTTGGCGTTATCAGACGCTGAAAAAGCCGCCGCGTCCGCTCAAGCGGAAGCTGACCGCGTCGCCGCCGAAAACGCGGCAAAGCAAGCCGCAGCCGATTCGGCAGCCGCCGAGGAAAAGGCGCGTCAGGAAGCGGAGCAGAAAGCCGCCGAAGAAGAAGCCGCGCGTTTAGCCGCGGAAAAGATTGGCTATGACACCGGCATTACGTACTCGCAGCTGGCGAGAACGCCTGATGATTATACGGACAAGAAAGTCAAATTCTACGGCGAGGTTATCCAAGTTGTTGAAGGCGACGATGAAACCGACTTGAGAATTGCGGTTAACGGAGATTACAACACGATAATTCTGGTTTACTATCCCTCGAGCTTGATTAAAAGCCGAGTGCTTGAGGACGACTACATAACAATTTACGGCGTGTCCAAAGGCTTGTACACTTACGAATCCACGGGGAGCGGGAAAATTACAATACCGCTGATTTCCGTTGATAAAATCGACCAGTAGAACTGCAATATAAAACGACACCGCTCGGATTCGCATTCGGGCGGTGTCGTTTATTAGCGCTTATTTGCTCTTCGGCTCGAAGTACTTCAGTATGTCAAGCTGTCCCGCCGCGCGACCGTATGCGCCCAGCGTCGAAAGCCCGATTTGCTTGTCCTCGCCCATCGCGCCGAACATGAAGCCGCAGTCGTGCATCGTGCGCAGATTGAGCAGGACGGTGCCGAGTCCGCCGCCGGCGGTTTCCTCAACCCAACTCATGATGTACGCCTCTTTATCGCGCAGCTTGATGTATTTGCAGGGACCCGACGACATCATGCCGCCCTCTTGGTTGGCGTTGAAGATTGTCCATGACAGTCCGTAAGGCGAGGAATACGTGTGCATACTCGTGATGCCCTGCTCGCCGCCGGAGTAGTTCCATGTGAACGCCTTGCCGACCATATCTGTCGTGAAGCTGTGGCGAATCCAATCCTGCGCTTTCAAACCGTCAATTTGGATAACGCCGAACTTTACCTCATAGCCGACCTCGCGGTTCGTGTACTTGTTTCCGATTTTCGCGTGGTAGAGCGTGGCAAGCCCGTTGTCAAAGTCAACGGCGGCGAGAATCGTCTTGCCGTAGTCCTCGCCCGTCTGCGTATGACCGAACATATAGAGGTTGTCGGAGGCTTCAAACGCGCGATAAGTCTCTTCCTGCCAGTCGGGGTGCGCGGCGGTGCGCCATTTGAGCGTGTCCACGTCTATGATTTCGTATTCAATCTCAAAGCCCTCGTCCTCAACGAGCTTGAACGACTTGCCCGCGAGGAAGTCCGTCTGCGCCATGGAGTTGCCCGTCGGCATCAGCATAATGCCCGACTTCGGGAAGCTGTGCGGGTTCTTGCCGCTGTTCTTTGCTTCTTCGTCCGTAAAGTCCGCGTTTTCAAAGCGGAAGCGGTAGATTGAGCGGTCGCCCTTTTTGCGCGGGGGCGGTTCCGGCGCACCGGGAGGCGCATAGCCCGGCGCGGTGTTCATGTCGTAGGTTCCGCCGTAATCGGTGAACTTCGTGAACGTCGCGAGTTGCCCCGCAAGCTCGCCCTTACCCCAATACAGCTCGTAATGCAGCTTATCTTTCGCGCAGAAGCCGAGCTTCACGCCGACTTTTTTCAGCGAGGGCAGGTCAATCAACTCGATGTAAAGCAGCCCCGAGAACTCCGCTTCCATCTTCGAGTAGATGTAAATCTCTTCGTCGATTTTAATGTAATCAGACGGGACGGCAATCGGTATGCCGCTTTCGGGGTCGGAGAACTTGATGAACGAGGAATAGAACGTCGCGTTGAAAATGTCGAGACGTTTCTCTTCCGTACTGTCCTTCCAGAGAATGGACTTGTTCTCAAGGCGGTTCGTCAGCCCGTGGAGCGTTTCGGGCTTTTCTGTCAGTTCCTTGCTGTAGCCATAGTAAATCTCGCGCTTAACCTCGCGGTTGAACTTCTCGCCCTCCGCGTCGAGCCATGCCTCAAAGACTGTTACAAGGCTTGTCTTTGTGTCCCAGATAACGGTGAACGTGCTGCCGTCGGGGATTTTGTAGGTGAACAGGACGACATGCTTGAGTTGCTTTGCCGCGTACTCGATTTCTACGCCGTAGGTGGTGAACTTCGTGTCGGATATGAAGTCATAGTCATAGTCGCCGTCCGACGTGGTGAACGAGAGCTTCTTACCCGCGAGGGAGGTTGATTCCTTTGCCGTGGGCGCGGTGATTTTCGCAAACGCCGACGCGACCTCGGCGCCGCTGAGAGCCGTATAAATTCTTCTGAACACTGGACTGAACCCCTTTCAATTATCAGATGTCTATACTATAAATAATTCACAGACAAATGTCAAGAAATACCTGTGATTTTCGCCAAAATAACGAGCGGACAACATGCGCCTTGCAAATTGCGGTTTGGTATGTTACAATGTCAGTCGGTCAGTTTGACGCTGATATTTAACCAAAATTCTATTGGTTGGAGATGTAAATGTCTAAGAAATTGACAATTTGTCTGCTCAATGATTCTTTCCCGCCGACTATCGACGGCGTATCCAACACCGTTCTCAATTATGCAGACATAATTCAGCGCAAGTACGGCAACGCGATTGTCGCCACGCCGCAGTATCCGGGCGCGCGGGACGCGTATGACTTTCCCGTTATTCGGTACCCGAGCATTGACACAACGCGCATACTGTCGGGATACCGCGCGGGCATACCGTTCAGCCCAAAGGCGATTCGCGCTATTGTCGAGAGAAAGCCCGACCTGATACACCTCCATTGCCCTTACGCTTCCGCAATGCTTGCAAAGCGGTTGCAGTCGGAGCTGAAGGTGCCGATGGTATTTACGTACCACACGAAGTTCGACATTGACATAGCGAACATGTTTGAGCTTGAGGCGCTGCGCGCGACGGCGAAAAGGCTGACCGTTTCGGGCATCAAGCGGTGCGACGACGTTTGGGCTGTGAGCGATATTGCGGGCAAGAATCTTGAGAGCTTGGGCTATAAGGGCGAATGGCGCGTCATGCATAACGGCGTTGACTTCCCGCGTGAGCGCGCGAGCGACGACGACGTTGCGGAATTGCGCCGCAAATACGAGCTGGCGGACGGGTTGCCCGTATTCCTGTTTGTCGGGCGCATGATGTTCTACAAAGGGCTGGACACGATTGTGGACGCGCTGGGACTGGCGCACGCGCGCGGTCTGGACTTTCGCATGTTCTTTGTCGGCGGCGGTGAGGATTCTGACGACGTTATTGCGCGCGCCAAGAGCGCGGGCATCGCGGATAAGTGCGTGTTTACGGGGGCGATTGTCAATCGCGCTCTGCTGCGCGTATACTTCAGCATGGCGGACGCGTTCCTGTTCCCGTCGCTTTACGACAGCGCGGGGCTTGTGGTGCACGAAGCGGCGGCGTGTTCGCTGATGAGCGTCGTCATTCGCGACAGCGCGCCCGCGGAGGGCGTTGAGGACGGCGAAAACGGTCTGCTAATCGACGCGAGCACGGAGAGCCTGTCGCTCGCGGTTGAGCGCGTGGCGCGGGATTTGCCTGCCGCGCGGACGATGGGGGAGCGCGCGTCACGCACGCTGTACAAATCGTGGGAGGACGCGGTGGACGACGCTTGGACGCGGTACGAGGAGGTCATAGCGCGGACTGCCGCGACGAGTAAATAAAACAAACCGCCCAACCGCAAGGTTCGGGCGATTTTCGTTTGCGCTGATTCTAACGTTGGTTGAAAATTCTTCAACTACGGCGGTATGGTGTTCGCGGCTCTGCGCGGTATAATCAAGTTATGACCGGTCATAAATTTGATATTTGGAGTGATTGCATGGAATATAACTTCGGCGACAAAATGAGAGCGTTGCGCAAAAAGCGCGACTTGACGCAGGAACAGCTCGCGGAATACCTCGGCGTGACGTTCCAAGCCGTCAGCAAGTGGGAGACGGGCGCGGCGTATCCCGACATTCTGCTGATACCCGTAATCGCGAACTTTTACGGCGTTACGACCGACGAACTGCTCGGCGTGGACGTTTCAAAGGCAAAGGAAAAGGTGCAGGCGTACATAGAGGAAATCAACTCGCTGCAGCTTCGGTGGAAAGGGGACGAGACGATTGCGCTGTGCCGCAAGGCTTGCCTTGAATTTCCCGGCAATCAGGAGTTGCTCTGGAACCTCGCGGTGCAGCTGCGTTGGTTCGCTGATGGTTCGCCCGAGAGCTACGACGAGCCGATTGCGATTTGCAAGAAAATACTTGAGGATTGCACCGACACGGAGCTTCGCACAAGCGTGACGGTTACGCTCGCGGGGTGCTACCACGGAAAGGACGACAAGGCGACAGCGCTTGAATACGCGGAAAAGCTGCCGCCCGCCGGTCACTCAAGTCAGGCGGTAATCGGAACCTACGCACTCAAAGAGGGCAAAGAGGGTCTGACATACGCGCAATGGTTAATCCAATATTATCACGAGTTTTTGGCAACAAACGCAAAGGTATACGCCGATGTGAACTGCTGGAATCCCGAGCAGAAAATCCCGTTTGAGGACAGAATCGCGATTTATGAGCAGCTTTTGCAAATTCAAAGCATCATCTACGGCGAGAACATGTGCGACCAACACTACGACGCGTATGAGTACAACCGCATAATCGCGGCGTGTTACCTGCTTATGAAGCGATACGACGAGATGTTCGACTATCTCGAGCGCGCGTTCGCCCACGCGGAGAAGTATGCGGCTTTTACGGACGGCGACGAGTACACCTCGCTCATGCTGCGCGGCATCACGGCGGAGCCGCACTCGCGGTGGAACCAAAGCGCGTTTGAAAGCATGGTATCCCGCTTAACGGAGCAGGAGCGGTACGACCCCGTGCGCGACGACCCGAGGTTCATCAGCTTGCTGGAGCGCGCGCGGGCGAGAGTTACCACGGATTCGTAACTTGCCGCGCTAACAGTAACGCCCCGTCGTTCAACTCAAGTTTGAGCGGCGGGGCTGTTGTGTTCTAGTCAATGATTGTGGCAATGCCCGACGCGGTAACAACCCCGTCCTTGCTAACTAAGACAAGCTCGTAATCGCCAACACTCAGTCCGTCGCAAGGTCCGACATACGGCATTTCGCCGTTCGTCTGCACCGCAAGCGCGGTGGCTTGTCCGAGGAAATAGACATTGATAGTGCCCTGCGCATCCGGAGGTGAGTAGTAGATTGCCATTTGGTTTTGGCTTGCGCTTCCGGAGCCTGACATGGTGTATGTCACGACTGATTCTTCTTCGTCATCGTAATTCATGAATGTAACCTCCACATATTATTTGTCAAATTCCACAGATTGACATGCGAATATAATATCATGTTTTGTTGGATTGGTCAATAGGTATTGTCCGAACAAGAAAAAATATGCCCTGACTTTCGTCGGGGCATATTTGATGCTGTGAATCTCTTACTTCGAGTAATTCTTGCGGGACTGGATATACATTTCCTCTTTGAACGCGGGGGTGAGGAAGTGCGCCGCGTAGAAGTTATAGAAGCTTGACTTGCCGGGTTGACACGTGCGGTCAACGTACTCGCGGGCTATCGCGCGCTGCTGTTCCTCGGGAAGTGCCGCGAACGCCGCGCCTCTCTCGTCGGTAGAACCGAGAGCCATAATTTCTTCGGGAATGTTCTGCGGCCATGTGGCGATAAGAATCCTGTCGCCGAAATCGTCGTAGATTTTGTAGCCGTCGTTCATGAGCTGCGGCGCCCAAGCGTCCCAACCCGCCTTGATGTAGTTCTCAACCTGGCGGTAGTTGTTGCCGCAGGAGTGAAGCTCGCAGAATTTGCCCTTGGAGTGCAGGAAGTCCGTGACGCGTTTCATGTAGGGAACAATCATTTCCTCCGCAACGTCAGGCGAGAAGAACGGAGCCTTCTGGGAGCCCCAGTCGTCGTGAATGAAGAACGCGTGAACCTCGGGGAAGTACTTGACTACGTGGTCAAATATGTCGATATACAGGTCGGTGAGCTTGTCGAAGAGCGCCTTAACGTCGTCCTGCGAGTCCTCGTCGAAGATTGCCATAATCGCGTTCTCGAAGTCCATGAAGGAGATGAGACGCTCGTACCAACCGGTCTGGAACCACAGTTGGTTGAAGTTATCGGGCTTTAGGAAGTCCTTGTTCTTCGCCGCCGCGCCTTCCCAATCCCACTTGGAGATGTCAGGCCACACGAGCTTCTCGCGCCACTCCGCAATGTCCTCAAGCAACGGCTTGCCGGGGCGAACCATTGAGCCGCCAACCTGCGCGATGTATTCCCACTCAATGCCGAACATGTCCGGCTTAATGTCGTGGTCCTGCGCCTGGAAGAATCCGCCGCCCTCAACCACGAACGCGCGCGCGATGTTATCGGGGATAATACCCGTCGCGAAAATCTGCGCGTCGGGCGTTGCCTGCTGCATCTGCCACCAAGGTTCGCGCTTGAATGTGGCGATGCCGTTATCGTGCTGGCTGATGGGGTAATTTAGTGTCTTGGTCGGTCCGAAGAAACCGGGAGTCTCGATATACTCAAGCTCCTTGGGGTCAAATTTGCCTACTGCCATGTATGTATCCTCCCAAAAATGTATTTTTGTTTCGGGCGCGCCGCCTTTTTTCAGGGCAACGCGCGCGTGCACACTACTACAAATTATAACACGGAGCTATGAAAAAATGAAGTGCAAAATCTGACGAATTTTTATTAAAATTATATCGGTTTACGGTCAATAGTTGTAAAAACAGCCAAACATATCGTCGCGGATTACAACGCGTGACTAAATCAGGGATTTATCGCAATACCCGCAGCTCTGCCCGCCCTCAAGCGAGAGCAGCCGCGGGAGGTAAGGCTCCGCCGAGGTGACGCAGATTGGATTCGTGCAATTGATGTTCGTCGTCAGCGGGTGACTGTGCGGCGTTTCGCGCTTTTGGTTGCAGAGGTTTGCGAGTAACGCCATGCGAATGAGCATACCGTAACGCACTTGGTCGAAGTACTTGGCACGCGGGTCGTCGTCCACGTCGTAACCCATTTCGTCGTAGCGGGGGAGCGGGTGTAGAATTGTCATGTCGGACTTCGCGGCGCGGAGCTTGTCCTTTGTCAGCACATACACGCCGCGCAGACGGAGATAGTCGTTGTAATCGGGGAAGCGTTCGCGCTGTATGCGCGTCATATACAGCACGTCAAGCTCGGGCAGCGTGTCCTCAAGGCTCGTGACCTCCGTGAAGTTCTGCCCCGTGCGGCGCATGTGGTCAAGCATGTAGTCGGGCATTTTCAATTCGGGCGGGGTTATAAGCACGAAGCGGACATTATCGAACTTTTCGAGAGCCATGACGAGCGAGTGCACTGTGCGCCCGTACTTCAGGTCGCCGCACAGCCCGATGGTTATGCCGCCGATTTTGCCGCGAAGCTGCGCGATTGTGGCGAGGTCGGTAAGCGTCTGCGTCGGGTGCTGATGTCCGCCGTCGCCCGCGTTGACGACGGGAACCGGAGAGTAAAGAGCCGCCGCCTGCGCCGCGCCCTCAAGCTTGCTGCGAATGACCACCGCGTCGGAGTACGCGCTGACGACGCGGATTGTGTCCGCAAGCGTCTCGCCCTTTGAAGCGGAGGTCGTCGCGGGGTCGGTAAAGCCGAAAACTCCGCCGCCCAGTCGTTGCATCGCGGATTGGAACGAGAAGCTTGTGCGCGTGCTCGGCTCAAAAAAAAGCGACGCCATTACCTTACCGCGGCAAGCGTCAACATAGTCGTTCGGGTGCTCCAGAATGTCACAAAAGGTGGAATAAAGCCCGTCCCACCACTGCGTTGTAACGTCCTCTATGCGGATAAGATTGCGAATCATGCACGGCACGTCCTTTCGGGGATTTTACTGTATTTTAGCACAAATGTCGAGCCGTGTAAAGCGGCGATTGCGTTACTTGCGGCTGCGCCGACTCGGAATAATACCGAATCGGCGCAGTATTTACTATTCCGCGTCAGTCGCGAGCACGACGGAGACATAACCGCCGTCAACGCTCTTAACGGCGAGCGCGTGCCCCTCATGGAACTGCCCGCTCACGCGCAGGTAATCGGTCTTTGTTTTCAGCTTGCCCGCCGTGTCGATATAGCCGCACTTATCGTTGCTTTTGCTCTCCGTGCCGACGAGGGCAAGCCCATCGCTGAAGTCGCCCGCAATTGTGTACTTGGTGTAGGATATTACGAGCTTGCCGCTCTTGCTGATGTAACCGACCTTGCCGTCGTCGTTAAATACGGCGCAAAGCCCGTCCGAAAAGCTCCGCACATTCGCGTATTGGCAGGGGATTGTGAGCTTGCCCGATGTGTTAATAAAGCCCCATTTGCCGCTCGAATCCTGAACCGCCGCAAGCCCCTCGGAGAATCCGACGGCTCCGTCGTAAATAAAATCCGTCACAGCGCGACCAATCCAGTCGATAAAACCCCACTTGCCGTCTTGATTCTGCACGGCGGCAACGTTGTCCGAGTAGTCGTACACGCGCTGATAAATTGTGTCCGCCGCGACTATGCCGTCGGTGCTGATGAAGCCGTACAAGCCCGACGCGTTGGTAAACGTCGCGTAACCGCCGTGCGGCGTGCCGAGCGCGCTCGCAAAGCCGCTGAGTGCCACGTCGCCGTTCGGTGCAATGAAGCCGAAGCTTCCGTCCGCAAATTCGACGCTTGAGTAGCCGTCCGAGAAGTCCGCAGCGTATGGATACTCAAACGGAACGGCAACCGTGCCGTCGGGCGACAGGAAGCCATAAAGACCCGTTGCGTTGTCCTTGGCTCGCACAACTCCGTCGCGGAAGTCGCCCTGCAAGCTGTAGTTTTCCGCAACTTCAATAACGACCGCGCCCGCGTAGTCGATGAATTGTCCGCGTCCTGCCGTGTTACTGCCCGCGACAAGACCGTTTACGAAGTCGCCGACGCCCGTCGGGAAGTTCGGCGCGAAGTCCAGCTCCGCGCTCGACGGTTCAATCTCTTGCTTTACGGGCGGAGACGGAATCGTAATGTCCTCCGTCGCGTTCGGGTCGGCGGACGGCGTGTTGTTAGCTGAGCAGGAGGCGAGGACTGCGACGCAGAGCGTCAGAATGAGCGCGAGGACAAGGGTGGACTTCAGCTTTTTCATAGGAGCACCATCTTTCGGATTTGTTGCGTTTATATTGCGGGGCAGGGGATTAGGGTCTGCGACCCCATTGTCCCTGCCCCGTTTTTAATCAGTTGCTTATTCAGCCCGTATGCCCGAAGCCGCCGTCACCGCGCTCCGTGTCGTCAAGCTCGTCGCACAGCTCAATGTCGGGCAGCTCGCAACGCGCAATTACCATTTGCGCAATGCGGTCGTTCGGGCGGACGGTGTATGGTGACCCACCGTGATTCGTCAGCCCGACGAGTATTTCACCGCGATAGTCGCTGTCGATTACGCCGACGCAATTTGCGGGAACTACGCCGTGCTTTATGCCAAGCCCGCTGCGCGCGTAGATGAACGCGGCGTAGCCCTGCTCAAGCGCGACGGCGAAGCCGGACGGTATTGTAACGGTCGCGTGCGGCTCAATTACAACCTCGCCGTCAATTGCGGCGTACACGTCGTAACCGACGCTGCCTGTCGTCGCCCTGCGCGGCGGGCTTGCACCGGGACGCGTGAGCTTCAGTCGGAGAACATTCATTCCCGGCATCAATACTTGCCGAAGCCGCTGCGCGGATTTGTACCGCCGCTTGGCGGCAGTCCGCCGGCGGAACGGTCACGCGCGGGCGGGATATAATGATGGCTGTCGCGCAGCTTGAACTGCTCGATAAGCTCCGTGAGCATTGCGGATTGCCCCGACAATTCCTCGGACGCGGCGGCGCTTTCCTGCGCGGTCGCGCTGTTTTGCTGAACAACCTGCGCCACGTTTTCAACGCCGATGTTAATCTGCGCAATCGCAACCGACTGCATGTTTGCGCTGCGAGCAATTTCGCCCGAAATTTCGCTTGAGCGATTGATGCCCTCAACGATTTCGCGGAGCGACGTATTCGTCTCGCTCGCAATGCGAACGCCAAGCTCCGCTTTGGCAATGGAGCTTTCGATTAGAACGCCCGTGGTCTTTGCGGCTTCCGCGCTCTTTGCCGCGAGGTCGCGAACCTCTTCCGCGACGACGGCGAAGCCCTTGCCGTGCTGCCCCGCGTGCGCCGCCTCAACCGCCGCGTTCAGCGCGAGCAGCTTCGTCTGGAACGCAATCTCGTCGATGACCTTAATGACATTGTTAATGCTTTGCGACGCGATGTTTATATCGTGCACCGCGCTCATCATTGCGCCCATTTGGTCGCTGCCGCGCTCCGCCTTTTCCTTTATGCTGTCGGCGAGGTCCGCCGCCTGACGCGCCGCCGTCGCCGCGTCCTTAATCGAGCTTGAAACCTCCGCAATCGAGGTCGAAAGCTCCTCAACCGCCGAAGCCTGCTCCGTCGCGCCCTGCGCAAGCGTTTGCGCGCCGTTGGCTATTTGCTGTGAGCCCGCCGCGACTTGGCTTGCCGAAGAGTTAATCTCGCCGAACATGTCGCTTAGATTATCTACCATTGAGAACAGCGCGGTGCCAACCACGTCGTCGTCGCCCAGAGGTTCGACGCGCACGGTAAGGTCGCGCGACGCAACCATTTGCAGCAAGCGTCCGTACTGCGCGAGACGTTCCAGCATCTCAAGAAACGCCTTCAGCGACTGCGCAATCTCGTCATTACCCGTGGACAGCTCGCGCGCCGCGCTCCACTCCGCGTCCGTAAAGTTCAGGTCGCCCGTCGTGCCGACCTGCTTGAGGTAGCGCGTCATTGTGTCAAGCGGCTTCGTGATTGAGCGCGCTATGAGTATCGAAATGAGCACCGAGAGAACGATTGCGGCGATGAGCAATACGGCGAGCAGTACCAGTACGAAAGCGGAACTGGCGACGACGTTGTTCAGCGCGTTATAAACATCGAGAGACACGTTGCCGACGAGGTCGTTCAGCTCTTCAAGCAGCGCGTAAAAGGTCACGCGCGTCGTTTCAATCGCGACGCGGGAGCTGTTTATTTCTTTTTCGAGCACCACAACGGTGTCGCGATAGTCGATAAGCGCGTCAATCGCGGTGACGGCGGCGGCGCGAACCTGCGGGCTTTCGGTTAAGTCGCGCACTTTTATCAGGTTGTTTTCAATGCTCTCCGTCAATTCGAGCACTTCCGGCACGACGGTTATGTCGAGCATGAGCGTAAGCGTGCGCGCGGCGAAGCGCATTGCGTCCAGCTCGTCGTTCGACTGCTTCGCGGGGCGCATAATGGTTTCCATGCGCGCAACCGCGTCCGCCGAGCCGTCGATTATATACGACTCGATAAGGTCAACCTCCGTGGTAAACATCGCGTGCACCGCGTTCGTCATCGTGTCGCCGGCGCGAATGATGTTGTTGACGGTGTTGTTCAAATTCACGTTATCCGTCTTGATGCCGGAAAGCTGTGGGCGCAGTTGGTCGTAAAGCAGTCTGCTTACCGTGTTGAGCTGCTCCTGCCCGTACCCGCCGAGACGCTCGCTCATTGCGTCAACGTCCGCGAGCTTAAGCTCAACGCTGGACAGGTGCTTTTCGGTTGTCGTCATCGCCTCGTCAATATCGAGCGCGGTGAAAATCGTCCTGACCTCTATGCGCGCGCTGTTATACTCGTCAATCATGCCGTATGTAAGCGTCTGCAAATCGGTTATGTCGTTTAGGTATTGGAGCTGCGAATTGCGCGACAGTCCCGTCCACGTAGTTACGGCGAAGATGATTGCCATCAACAGCACCGTAATGCCAAATCCCAGAAACAGCTTTTTACCGACCTTCAAGTTCTTCATACATGATACCTCCGCGTATTTTTGCGCTTTTTTGTAACGCCGCTGAATTATCCGAATTGTATTATAACACAAACAGAAGAAATTTCAACAAAATATTGACAATATATTATATTATGTTTGACGATTCATTTTTTCGCTTGACAAATGTAACGTATTGCGGTTTAATTAAGAAAGTTTTGGAAAAGGGGCGAGAAAATGGACGAATACCCTCGAGAACGGCGGAATGAACGGAATATAGCCGACATGACGAGAGTTTTCATAAGAATACGGGTTATTTGTCCGAATTTCGGCGGATAACACGGTTTTTATGCGGGCGCCCGTCAGGGTGCCTTTTTTGTTGTAATATTATTTCCGACACAATGATTGGCTAATTCTGTTCTTCCGCATAATTTACTTATGATTGGGAGGAATGACAATGACAAAGGAGTTATTGGCAACGAACGACATTGCGGCGATTAAGTCCGCGCTGGCGGAGATGAACCCCGTTGACGTTGCGGAGGAGTTTGATGAACTGGACGACTCAGCGTCCGTCGTCAAGCTGTTCCGCGTGCTGCCGAAGGACACGGCGGCGGACGTGTTCGCCTACCTGTCGCACGACAGGCAACAGGAGATTGTGTCCGCTATCAAGGACAAAGAGGTCGCGCGCATAATTGACGACCTGTTTCTTGACGACGCGGTTGATTTTATTGAGGAGATGCCCGCGTTTGTGGTCAAGCGCGTGCTGAGCAACCTGCCGCCGGAGAAGCGCGACGCGATTAACCACTTCCTGAAGTACCCGGAAAACAGCGCGGGCAGCATAATGACGATTGAATACATCGACCTAAAGGCGCATCTGACCGTCGCGGAGACGTTCGAGAAGATTCGCGCCGAGGGCGTGGATAAAGAGACGATTTACACCTGCTATGTCATCGACGCGGCGCGGCGGCTTGTCGGCACCGTGTCAGTACGCACGCTGCTGCTGTCCCTGCCGACGGATACGATTGGCGAGATTATGGAACGTTCCATTATCTCGGCGACGACTTACGACGACAAGGAGACGCTCGCGAACGACTTCCGCCGATACGGACTGCTTGCGATGCCCGTCGTGGACAACGAGAAGCGGCTTGTCGGTATCGTGACGTTTGACGACGTTATGACCGTTCAGGAAGAAGAAGCTACGGAGGACTTTGAGCTTATGGCGGCTATGTCGCCCTCCGACGAGCCTTACCTCAAGACGAGCGTATTGAAGCTTACGCAAAACCGCATACTGTGGCTTATGCTGCTAATGCTGTCCGCGACGGTGACAGGTTCGATTATCTCGGGGTTTGAGGACGCGCTCGCGGTTATGCCCGCGCTTGTTGCGTTTATCCCGATGCTGATGGATACGGGCGGCAACGCCGGCTCCCAAAGCTCGACGCTTATCATTCGCGGCATGGCTCTCGACGAGATTAGGCTTTCCGACGTGTTCCGCGTGCTGTGGAAAGAAGTGCGCGTTTCGCTGCTGTGCGGCGGCGCACTCGCCGCCGTGAACTTCCTGCGCATCGTGCTGTTACAGCACGAGCCGACCGTCGCGCTTGCAGTGTCGCTCGCGATACTCGCCACGGTGGTGCTCGCCAAGACTGTGGGTTGCCTGCTGCCGATGGGCGCGAAGCTGCTCAGGCTTGACCCCGCGGTTATGGCTTCGCCCGTTATAACGACGGTCGTGGACGCGGGCGCGCTCCTGCTGTTCTTCGCGTTCGCAAAGGGGCTGTTGGGCGTTTAGCGCAATAATTTTGGACGGACGGGTTTTTATGGTATTCACACGGTATACCTCGGCGGAGGAATTAAGCGCGGCGACGCTTGAGGTCTTGATGGAGCATGAGGTGCAGAACAACCTCCAAATCGGGCTTCTCGGCAGACGTCAGTCGGGGACGGAAAATTGGTTCATGGCGACAGTATCCGACGGCGGCGGCGTAGTGCTCACCGCCCTACAAACCGGCGAGCCGTTCAAAGTCTTGCTGTACGAGACGCGCAACAAGCCAAACGCCGCCGCCGTTTAAGGTGCTTGTAAGCGAGATGAAAAGCGACGGCATACAACCGCCGGGCGTTTTAGCCGAGTCAAGTCTGGCGCGGCGGTTCGCGGACGAGTTTGCCGCCAAGTGGCATGAGCACCTGACGATGAACGTCATGCGATTGGACACCGTGAATGATGTTCCCCGCGCGCCGGGACAATTGCGCGCGCTGCGTGAGAGCGACTTGTTTTTCGCGCCATACTGGGCGCGCGGCTTCGCGGAGGACTGCAACAACAAAGTGTATCCGCCCGATTTTGAGGCAAGGGCGGCGGAGATTAAATCGCGCGTTGGCGCGGATATGCACTATTTTTGGGAGGTTGACGGCACGCCCGTGTCGCAAGCTGTGGCTGCGCGCAAAACCGTAAACGGCGTGACAATAAACGGTGTTTACACGCCGCCGACCTTTCGCGGGCTCGGCTACGCGACCTCGTGCGTCGCCGAGCTATCAAGGTTGCTGCTTGCGCGCGGCAACGCGTTCTGCGCATTATTCGCGGACGCGAAAAACCCGATTTCCTGCGGCATTTACAGGAAAATCGGGTTCAAAGACGCGGCTGTTACGAGTGAGCTATATTTCGACTGACGCGCAACCGACACCAAAACACTTACCGCTGCGCAAGCTCGACGAGCTTGCGCAGTCTGTGGTTCAGGCAGGATTTCGTAATCGGCGGGCTGTGCAGCTCCGCCAATTCGGCAAGGCTGGATTCGGGGTTGTCCACGCGCAGCATGGCGGTGTCGCGAAGCTTTTGCGGGAGCTTATCAAGCTCCGCGCCGAGCCGCTCGATTGCGTCGATATGCGACTGCGCCGCGTCCACGAGCTTGCTGACGTTGCCCGTGTCGCAATTGACGCGCCGCTGAACGCTGTTGCGCAGGTCTTTCTCGACCTTTGCCGCCATTAGCGTCATTGCGGAGACGGGCGCGCCGAGCGTCGTGAGAAAGTCCTCAATCGCCGCGCTTTGCTTGAAGTACGCGATGTAGTGACCGCCGCGCGACGCTTCTTTCGGCGAAAAGCCCATCTCGCCAAGCAAGGACAACAGCTCTCGGCTGACGCTGAAGTGGTCGGTTACAAGCTCCAAGTGATAGCTTTTCGCGGGGTCGGTTACGGCTCCGCCCGCGAGGAACGCGCCGCGCGCAAAGCTCCTGCGGCAGCAATCCTCCTCAAGCACGCCGAGATTTATGTGGTGCGCAATCATGTTGCTGCCCGCAAAGCCGCACGCGCCGAATATCGTCTCAAGCTTTGCGCGCTCGGTTATCAGAAAGGTCGTCTTTGCCGAGCCGACCTGCGCGGAGTCAAACGTCACGCCGAACGCGCGCTGAAACAGGCGCGGCAGACGCTTCGCAAGCGCGGGGCTTTCAGTAACGACGCGCACCTCACGCTGCGAGAACGTGTTGCAGTACAGCAGTATTCCGAGCGATTCGGCGACGGCGCAGCAGTCCGACGCGACGGGGATTTTGCACAGCTCGTCCTTGGCGTTATGCGAAAACGACATATTTGTGACCTCTATTTCTCCACATCGCGGTGCACGCAGTCCGACGGGTAGCCCTTGGACTTCACGAACTCGCACAGCGCGCGGGCGACGGAGACGGAACGGTGGTGCCCGCCCGTGCAGCCGACGCAAACGGACAGGTAACGCTTACCCTCCTCAACGTAATGCGGGAGCAGGAACTCAAGCAGGTCGCAGAGCTTACGGAAGAACTCTTGCGTCTGCTCGTAGCCGAACACGTAGTCGAAAACCTCGGCGTCAAGCCCCGTCTTGTCGTGCAGCTCCGTTACATAGTACGGGTTCGGGAGGAAGCGCACGTCGAATACGAGGTCCGCTTCAATTGGTATGCCGTATTTGTAGCCGAAGGACTTGACGCTGACGGACAGCGACTTGTCGCTCTGCCCGTCCTTGAACTTTTGGGAGACGCGGCGTTGCAGATTGCCGAGCGTGAGGTTCGTGGTGTCAATTATATCATCGGCTTGCGCGCGAACGGGAGAGAGCAGCTCAATCTCGCGACGAACCGCCGCTTCCAAATCATGCCCCTCCGCGTCAAGCGGGTGGCGGCGGCGCGTTTCCTTGTAGCGTTTGACGATGGTTTGCACGTCGGCTTCAACGAACAGTATGCGGTGCCCGACGCCGAGACGGTGCATTTCGTCCAGCGCGTCAAACAGCTCGTTTATGTTCGTGATTGCGCGAACGTCGGTCACGAGCGCGACACGCTCATATCGTCCGTGCGTCGCAAGGCACAGCTCCGCAAACTTGGGCATCATCTGCACGGGCATGTTGTCCACGCAGTAGAAGTCCATGTCCTCCAGCACGGCAGCCACTCGCGACTTGCCCGCGCCTGAAAGCCCCGATATTATCAGCACGTCCATAACAGCCCTCAATTCACTCGATAATTTTTATCTCGGGGACAAGTTGAACCCCCGTATGCTTGTATACGGTATCGCGCACGTGGTCAAGCACGCGGCGCACGTCGTCATACGTCGCTCCGCCGAGGTTCACGACGAAGCCCGTATGCTTTTCGGAAACCGCCGCGCCGCCGACGCGAAAGCCGCGCAGACCCGATTCGTCAATGAGCTTTGCGGCGTAAACGCCCGTCTCGGGGCGTTTGAACGCGCTGCCCGCGCTGGGTAGGTCAAGCGGCTGACTGCTTCTGCGGCGTTCGGCATAGTCCCGCATTGTCTCCGCGATTTCGTCTCGGTCGCCGCGCTTTAACTTGAACGTCGCGCCGAGGATAACCAGCTCGGCGTTTTGAAACGCGCTGTGGCGGTAAGAAAAGTCGCACTCGGACGCGGAAAGCTCGCAAACTTCGCCGCCGACGGTCAGCGCGCGGATTGAAGTCGCGACCGCGCCGATTTCGCCGCCGTAGGCTCCCGCATTCATGTAAGCGGCTCCGCCGACGGTGCCGGGTATGCCGTGCGCGAACTCAAAGCCCGCGAGTGACGCGTCCCGCGCGGCCGTCGCGACGAGTGACAGCGGCGCGCCGCAGGCGGATGTGAGCGCGTTGCCATCGACGGTTACGGCGGACAGCTCCGGCGTTGTCTTTATAACGTAAACGTCGCGCGGCGCGTCGGAGACGAGCAGATTTGTGCCGCGTCCTATGACAAGCGGCGCAATCTCAAGCCCGCGCATTGCGGCAAGCGCGCGGATAAATTCGGATTCGGAGCGGGGGAGAACCATCGCGGCGACGGCTCCGCCGATTTTGAACGAGGTGTGTTCGCGCATCGGCTCGTTTTCGCGCAATTCAATGCCCGCGAGGGCTGTCTTTAAGTGCGGCAGTATATTCGACGTCAAGTAAAGACCTCCGTTAACCTTGCAGCTTCATCTGCTCGTCAAAGTGTTTGTTAATCTGCTTCGTGAACTCAAGCGCGGCGTTGAAGCCCATGAACTTTTGCCGCTGGTTCATTGCCGCGACTTCAAGTATTACGGCGAGGTTGCGCCCCGGGCGAACGGGAATCGTAAGCTCCGCGACCTCTACGCCCAGTATATTTGTCGTTTGCTCATTCATGCCGAGACGGTCGTACAACATTCCGTCCGTCCACGGCTCGAGGTTGACGACAAGGTGTATATTCTGCGCGTTTTTAATCGCGCCTACACCGAAGATTTGGCGCACGTCGATTACGCCGATGCCGCGCAGCTCCATGTAATAGCGGATAAGCTCTGGCGAGGTGCCTTCGACTACGTTAACGTCGGTCGCCTTGATTTCAACCGCGTCGTCCGCGACGAGACGGTGCCCGCGCTTTAACAGCTCAATTGCCGCTTCGCTCTTACCCACGCCGCTTTCGCCGAGAATCAGCACGCCTATGCCGTAAATCTCAACGAGCACGCCGTGCCGCGTGATGCGCTCCGCCGTGGCTTTTTTGACTATTCGGAATATGTTGCCCATAACGTCCGTCGTGTTCGTTTGGCTGTACAGCACGGTTATGTCGTTGCGCTCCGCCGACTGCATTATCTCGTCAAGCACCTCCGCGCCGTGACATATGACGAGCGCGGGGATTTTTTGCGCCATGAGCGGGTCGAGCTTTTTCGTGCGTTCCTCACTACTGAACGTTTCAAGGTATGAGATTTCCATTCTACCGAAAAGCTGAACGCGCGTCGGGTCGAAATAATCGAAAAACCCGTTGAGCTGCAAGCCCGGGCGGTGCACGTCCCCCGAATAGATTTGCACCGTTTCAAAATCGGTGGACGGGTAGATAATATCCAAATTCAGCTCCTCCGCGAGCTGCGCAAGACCGTAACCGTACTCTCTGTCCACAAGTCATTCCACCTTACTATGATAATACTTGCTATTCTATACAATTTTCATGGGATTTGCAAGCGGAATTTGCGGGGGACGGTAAAACAGCGCGAACCTTGCGGTTCGCGCTGTTGGGGGCTTATCAACGACTCACAGCACTTAAGCACGCTTCCAAGCCGCCGAAAAGGTACATCAGCGCGGCGGAGAGCGCGGACTTTTCCGCGTCCGTTACGCTGTCGGGGTTTTCGGCGAAAGCCTCGAATTTGCCGCGCTCAACGCACGCGTACAACGCCAGCGTCTCCGCCGAATAGTACTCGCGCAGCTTGCGAATCACGGCTTTCATTCTGCGGTTTGGGTCGCGCGGCGGTACGTGATGCATGAGAATGGTGCAAAAGCGCGAGTATTGCCCCAACTCGAAATTGAATTTTTTGAGCGATATGGCCTTGCCGTCGTATAAATCCCGCACAATGTCCAAATCCGCGCCCGACATTCGGCTCAAAGTTTCCGGCGCAACGCCAAGTATTTTGACAATCTCCAATTCAATTCCAACCCAAAGGTTTTCGTCGCCGAAGTTCATTTCCGGCTTGACGGGGAAGCTCTTGCCGCTTGCGGCGATACGTATTTCGTGCAGCAGCTCCACCTTTTCTCGGAGCAGCTCCGGTGCAGTCTTGTAATCAGGCATTTGATTGCCCCTCCGTCGGCGGCACGGCGATTAGGTCGGAGAGGATTGCGAGCGCGACTGACATGAGGTTGTATGTCTCGTCTTTCGTGAGGGTCAGTTCTCCCGCCATGAATTTTACCACCGCGTCGCTGTCCAGTCCCGCGTATTTTGCAAGCGTTTGATACGTGAAATTGTACAA
>JAISKH010000060.1 GCA_031261325.1 Oscillospiraceae bacterium | reverse complement strand
GGAACGTGGACTTGCCGGAGCCTGACGGCCCGACGATAACGATTTTCTCGCCCTTTTCGACTTTGTAGTCAATGTCGCGCAGGACGTGGTGCTCGCCGAAATATTTGTTCAGCGACTTAACCTCTATCACTTTTCGCAAGCCTCCTCTCAACGCGTTTGAGGAGCTTCGTTACAATCCAGACCATGGTGAAGTAGACGAGCGCGACGAAGAACAACGAAAAGTACGGCTCCGCCGTTGCAATGCGGACGTTCTCCCCCGCTCTTGTGAGGTCCTTGATTGTAGCGTAACCCGCGACGGAGGTTTCCTTCAGCATCGCGACGACCTCATTGCCGAGCGTGGGCAGGATATTCTTTACGGCTTGCGGCAGGACAATCAGGTACATCGTCTTGTTCTCCGACAGCCCGAGCGAGCGTCCCGCCTCCGTTTGCCCCGCGTCCACCGACATTATACCCGCGCGGACAATCTCCGCGACGTATGCCCCGGAATTTATGCCGAACGCGATAATTGAGATAACAATGCCGTTTTGGATAAACGTAAATATTATGTAGTACATGATGAGCAGTTGGACGGTTATCGGCGTACCGCGAAACGCGGCGAGATACGCGCCGCAAATGCCGTTCAGGAACTTCATTCGTCCCGAACGCGCGTGGTAGACGCGGACGATTGCGACCGCCGCGCCGATTATTACGCCGATAATCACCGCGCCGAACACGATTGTCAGCGTATTCTTTATGCCCGTTATGAACAGCTTGTACCGATTATCGACGATGAACGTGATGTTAAACTGGCGCACGAGCCAATCTATTACTGACTGCAAAAATAATTCCCCCTTGCGAACGGTTATGTACTTAAAAAGGGCGGGATTGTCCCGCCCTTTTTAACTGTGAGCTGTGTTTTATTCGGAGAAGGAGACGACCCATTCTTTGATTTTGCCGTCGGCGTTCAACTGCGCGACAACCTCGTTGATGATTTTAAGGAGGTCCTCATTGCCCTTGGACACCATAACGCCGTACTCCTCGGAAGCGAGCGTGCCGTCCTCGTATTGCAGTGGAATCGTCTTTAGACCGCTGTTCTTGTCAACGATGTTCTTCGCGACGTACTCGTCCATGACGACGACGTTGATGCGCCCCGCCTTGAGGTCGAGCGTCGCGTCTATCGCGCTGTTGTAGTCCTTGACGACGGTGCCCGTTTCGTAGAGCGCGCCGCCCTCGTCAAGCTCGTCGCCAATCCAGAGCTGACCCGAGTAACCCTGCGCAACGCCGACGTTCAACCCCGCGAGGTCCTCCATGTAAATGACGGTATCGTCGCTTTCGGGTAGAATCAGGTACTGCACGGACTCTATGTACGGGGTCGAGAAGTCAACGCTCTCAAGGCGGTCCTCCGTGATGGTGAAGCCCGACAGCGCAATGTCGCCCTTGCCGCCCTTGATAGCCGTGAGGATTGAGTCGAACGCCGCCTCTTTGATTTCGACGGTTACGCCGAGCTTTGCGGCAATCGCCTTGGCAATCTCCATGTCAACGCCGACGATGGCTTCGTCCGCGCCGACAAACTCAAACGGTGAGAAGTTCGGGTCCGTATAGATGACGATTTTCTTTGCGTCTTGGATTGACTTCAGCTTTCCGACCGCGCCGCCGCACGCCGCGACAGACAGAAGCATCATTGCCGCGAGCAGTATTACGAGTGCTTTTTTCATCTTAGTTCCTCCAATTATTCTCTTTTTTGGTGTTATACTCTTACGAGTTTGTATAATTGTAGCACAGCGCGGGCAATTGTTCAAGCACCGAAGCGCGGAATTGACGGAGAAAAAATAAAAAGTTTTGAAAATAGTGCTTGCGTTTTGGAAGCAATGCTGTTAGAATAGAAAAGCTTGCTCCGCAGGGGCGGATATTTGATATTTCAAGCAAATTTGCCACACGCGGTTGCCGCGGCTCGGTTATGCGCGTGTGAGTTCTGCAAGGAGGTGCAGCAAATGGCTAAGTGTGAATTGTGTGACAAGGGCGTTTCGTTCGGTATTAAGGTGAGCCACTCCCACCGGCGCAGTAACCGTACATGGAAGCCGAACGTAAAGCGTGTCTCGGCTATTGTTAACGGCACTCCGCGCCACGTTTACGTGTGCACGCGCTGCTTACGCAGCGGCAAAGTCACGCGGGCGGTCTAGCCGATTTCGGTTGGGGCTGCTTGTTGTTTCCGACTTCGAGGCTTTTGGGTTTACGCTCAAAAGCCTTAGTTGTATTTATAAGGAAGTGCTGTTATGAAAATCGCGATTATCGGACTTGGGCATTTGGGCGGCGCGCTGCTTGAGGGGCTTCTTAAATCGGGCGTCAGCGCGGGCGACATTTACGCGTTTGTGCGCGCGGACAAGGTTTTGTCGGTGAGACGGAGGTACGGCATTACCTCGTCGGACGACATTAACGCGGTGCTCGCGGCGGCGGACACGGTTTTTCTCGTAACCAAAAGCGCGTCGTTTGAAGAGCTTGCGAAAAGCATTGACCGCGTGACGCTTGAGCGCACGACGGTCGTCAGCTTCATGGCGGGCGTTACGTTTGAGCGCATCTACGAGCTAATCGGCGAGGTGCGGCTCGTGCGGGCAATGCCGTCGCTCGCCATCGCGCAATGCGACGGTGTTACGGGTTACACGAGCGCACCGAGTGAGGTTGAGGCGTTGTTCCACCGACTTGGTTATGCGTTTGAGGTCGCGGCGGCGGATATTGAGAAGGTCATGGCGTTCTCGGCGTGCGGACTGGGTTTCGCGGCGTATTTAATCGACGCGTTTTCGGAGGCGGGCGTGTCGCTCGGGTTCGGCGCGGAGACAAGCGAACTGATTGCGGCGCAGACATTCCGCAACGCGATTGAGCGCGGCGGGTTCAAGCAAACGGTCAAATCCGTGGCAACGCCCGGCGGCGCGACGGAGCAGGGCGTGAAGCACATGGACGCGAACGACGCTTACGGCATTGTACGCGGCGCGGTGCAGGCGGCGTATGACAGAATGAAATAACGCAAAAAGCTCGCCAAATGCGCTATGCTGTAAAGGGTGTTTCAAAGGAACACTACTACAACATAGCGCATTCGACCTGTTTGCAGTACATTTCGATTGCGCGGCGCGAAGTAACGCGCAGGAAAGGGCTGTATATGAAACTTGAATATACCCGCGTCGGGGACTATTTGCTCCCGAATATTATCCTCAGCGAACCTCCGAATGCGGAACCGCTCGGACGGTACGGAATGCTCCGCAAGCACTACTCAAAACGCAACGCCCAATTCTGTACAACAAACTTCTGCTGACAGCGCGGTTGTACCCGCACCTGCGCGAAATCGACATCTCGGCGCAGACGCAGTTAGACACAATCGAGGACAAGGAGCAGGCTCACGAAATCATACTCGCGGAACTGGTCTACAATTAAATCATATAACCAGAGGTAGCCGAGCGTAATTGTGCGCTCGGCTATTTTTTACGGCTTTGCCGCACTCCATATCGGTTTTTACATTCGGGAGAGCAGAATTGCGAACGCTTATCAGTCGCGTAATAGACCTTTGAACACTCCTTGCAAAGCCGCAGCGGTTAGGCTTCGTCGGCAAGCGCGAAACTCAATATAATCTGTATCGTCTGCAACAGCGAGTGAAAGTCCCACTTTATTTGCGGTTTGTTTTCCTACAAAACTACGGTGTAATGCGGCGCAACGCCATAGAACGCCGTAGACATAGAACCCTATAAGCATAAAGACGTCTTGCAAGAGGTTTCCCATGAAGCCGTTCAGCAAGTTCGTCGAAATGGTAATCAGTACGCAGACAGAACCTTTTCCGCACGACAAACAGAATAGATGTCTGCGGCAGAACCTGCTCCGCTACGAAAACGGCAATGTAGACACCGAGCAGAGCGATGTTGATGGCAGTAAAGACGCGGCTACATTTACGCTTTGCGGTAGTGTTCACTCGCGGTTTCCTCCGTATTTGTAGCTTGTTTTGGGGGCGGCTAGTCAAGCGGCTTCCAAGATTTTACTTTATCATTGCACCAATCAGTAGGATAGTGTGTGTAATTCTCAAATTGTAGTTCGCTCTTGCTAACGAGCGAATCATCATATACAACCGGTTCTAACTGTACATGATTTTCATCGTAAAAGCAGATAAGCTCACCCTCTCGTTTAATATTGTCGTAACTCGTAACTTGTACTTTATATAGATGCACATAATCTTTAGGGGCATCCGGTAAAATTGCTTCAGCCGTGAGTTCGATGTGATTATACAAGTATCGAATATGAGTAGCGATAATCGTGTGCGATTCAGTAGCTTCCGATTTTTGTTATCCCAACAAAAATATTATCCGAGCAGAAACCGCAACACGGCTCAAAATGGCAGTTTGACAAGAATCTCCTCGGATAATAAATCTGCATTGATATTGCCTCCGGTTTCGTTTT
>JAISKH010000072.1 GCA_031261325.1 Oscillospiraceae bacterium | reverse complement strand
GCACAAGTCCCTGCTCCTTGCGGTCCTCCGGGCAGAGCGCGATGCCTTTTTCAATCGCGTCCTTAGGCGACTCGAACTTCACGGGTTCGCCGTTCAGCTTAATCTCGCCGGATTCGATTGCGTCCGCGCCGAATATCGCGCGCATAACCTCGGTTCGTCCCGAGCCGACGAGTCCCGCGAAGCCGAGAACCTCGCCGCGGCGCAGCTTAAAGCTAACGTCGTTAACCGCGTAGGTTTTCAGGTTGTTGACTTCCAACAGAACGTCGCCGTATTTATCGTTGCGCTTCAGGCTTGAATATGTATCGCCAATGTCGCGCCCGACCATTGCGGCGATAAGGTCTTGCTCATCCGTCTCCGCCGTTTTCAGCGTCTTGACAAATTTGCCGTCCTTAAGGACGACTATTTCGTCCGTGACCTCGAATATCTCTTTCATGCGGTGGGATACGTAGATAACGACCTTGCCCTCCGCCTTGAGCTGCTTGATAAGGTCGAACAGCACCACGATTTCCGTGTCCGTCAGAGGCGCCGTCGGCTCGTCAAACGCGATAACCTCCGAGTCGCGGCGATACGCCTTGATAATCTCCACCATTTGCTGATACGCGATGGACAGAAACATAACCGGCGTTTCGGGGCTGATTGGCAGTCCGAACTTGTCGATTAGCTTCTGCGTGTCCTCTTTCAGCTTTTTGAAGTCGATTAGTCCCGTCTTTTTCGTGGGCAGCGCGCCGAGATAGATGTTTTCCATGACGCTCATGGACGAAACAAGCTGGCGCTCCTGATAAATTACGCTGATTCCCGCTTTGATTGCGCTGTCCGGTGACGTGAGCGAGAGCGTTTTGTCCCCGAGAATGACCGAACCCTCGTCCGCTTTCAGGTCGCCGCTCATGATTTTGAGCAGCGTGCTCTTCCCCGCGCCATTTTCACCGAGCAGCGCAAGGACGCGCCCACCCTCCGCGCGGAAACTGATATTATCCAGTGCCCGCACGCCGGGGAAAGATTTGCTGATACCCGCAAATTCCAAATACTGTCCCATAGGCTTACCTCGCTTTCAATAGAGTGTTTTCGTGTTACTGCGAGCAGTAACACGGCATGGCTGCGCAGCCATGCGAACTTGTTACGAAATTGTGCGAACCATTAAATTTTCGTTAACAGCCTACCACAAGGTAACTTTATTGTCAATAGAATGTTTATGCAAAACGCCAAATTTGTGCACCGTGCATTAAAGTAGGCTTAACCTGCAATTACACAGCAATTGCAACGTGTTCGCGTGTGCGCGCTATTTCGTGTCAACGCGGCGATTTTCATATTCTGCCGTTTTGACGAGAATTTCCTCCTTTGTCGGGTACTCAATTTCCTCCGAATTTAACTCCGCGTCGGCGACGACGAGAGCGAGCAACGCCGGCATCATCTTCTTCGTCACGATAAGCTTGTATTTCTTGCGCACGTTCAGCATGTAGTTCACCGCGCGGTCAACGTCGCCCTGCTCCTCAAGCTCTTTTTCGTAAAGCTCCTTGCAGGTCAGGTACGGTATGAGCGCGGTGGCTAGCGACTCCTTGGGGAATACCTCAAGCAGCAGCTTTTCAAGCTTTGCGCGCTGCTCGTCCCCGTGCGGAAACGCCCACTTCGCGTAGCGCGCGTCCTCGTCCGCAATTTCCTGTTTGCTCTTGCGAATGTAAAATCTTCTGTCTCCCAGCATGAGAAATCCTCCTTCATTTGTGTCTCCGAGCTTGCGAATAACGCGCAACAAATGCCGCTTGCGCGGCATTCGGGTCTTATTATGTTGTCAGCTCTTTTTTGTAGTACAGTACGCCCAAGGTCCCGGGACCGCAATGGTTAGAGATTGCGCAACCCGCGACGGAGGTAAAAACCTCGTCAAAGCCGACGATGCGTTGCGCCGACGCGATAACCTCGTCAATGGTTTCCTGCGGCACGCCGCGCGTGTATGTGATGAACAGGCGGCGCGGGTCAATATCGCCCTCCTCAAACTTTTCAACGGCGTATTGCGGTATCATTTTGTCGATGCTGCCGCGATACTTCTTGCCCACGTCCATCTTGCCGTCGATAACCTCAATGCACGGCTTCAGCTTCAGCAAGTTCGCGCCCAGCATGGCGACCGCGCTGCAACGACCGCCCTTGTGCAGATATTTCAATGTATCAATAACAAAGCTCGCCTGAACGCGCGACACGCGCGCCTCAAGCTCCGCGACAATTGCCGTCGGCTCCAGTCCCTGCGCCGCAAGCTCCGCCGCGTCGAGCACGATGTTGCCCATGCCCGTTGACAGATTCTTTGAATCAATAACGTACACATTGTCAAGCTCTGCCGCCGCGATAACCGCGTTCTGGTTGCAGCTCGACATTTGGCTGCTGATGTTTATATGTATAACCGCGTCGTAGCTCTTTAGGTACGCGGAGAAGATTCCGAGGTATTCGCCCGTGTTGACAGCCGTTGTGTGGCAGCTTCCCTTGCCGCTCTCAACGTATTCAAACAAGTCCTCAGGCGTAATCTCTATCCCGTCGCGATACGGTTTCCCGTCGCGCACTATCGCGAGCGGCACTATGCCGATATTATGCCGCTCGACGAGCGAGGACGGCAGGTCGCAAGTGCTGTCCGCAGAAATTTTGATTTTCATAAGTTCTCTCCTTAAAGAGCTTTGCTCTTTCCTTTCGATATTATACTACGGGCGCGGAACGCCGTAAATATACAAACTGTAATATAATATTGATTTATTGTTATTATACCACACATGTATGGTGTTGTGAACGATAATTTCAAAATATCTTTAATAATTTTGTAATATTTTGATTACCACCCCCGCCGCGTCGCGCGCGCTCTCCTTGAGCATATGCGCGGCAAAATTAAAATTTGACAAATGGCAAATATTTTAGTACGATTTAGTTAACAATCGGAAGTCGTCGGCATTACCAATGCGGACGCAAATCGGCAGGTCATCGCTTACACTTAAAATATTTTATTTGGAGGTAATTACTATGGGTCAGCTAACAGGAAAGACCGCGCTAATCACAGGCGGCGGCAGCGGCATCGGCGCGGCAATCGCAAAGCGTTTCGTCGCGGAGGGCGCGAAGGTCGTCATCACGGGGCGGCGCAAGGACGCTCTGGCGGGAACAATTTCGGCGGTTCCCGAAGGCACCGCGCTCGCTTTCGCGGGCGACGTTACGAAGTTTGAGGACGCTAAGGCTATGGTTGAAGCGACCGTCAATTTCGGCGGCGGCAAGATTGACATTCTCGTCAACAACGCGGCAATCGACCCCAGCGGCACAATCGTTGAAGTTCCGCTCGAGCAATGGGAGCGCGTTATTTACACGAACCTGTTCGGACCGTTTTACACGATGCGCGCCGCGATTCCTTACATGATTGAGGCGAACGGCGGTTCAATCGTCAACGTCGCTTCCCTCGCGGCTCTGCGCCGTATCCCCGCGATGCCCGCCTACAGCTCCGCGAAGTCGGGTCTTATCGGTCTGTCGCAGGCGGCGGCGCTCGATTACGGCAAGTACGGTATCCGCGTCAACGTTCTCTGCCCGGGCGCAACGCGCACGGACATGCTTGAGAACTCAATGAAATCCCTCGCCGAAGCGCAGAATACCGACGTTTACGGCGCGCTCAAGATTCTGACGCGCTTCACGCCGCTCGGTCGTCCCGCAGAGCCGGACGAGGTTGCGGGAGCGGCGGTGTTCTTCGCAAGTGACGACTCGCTCGTTATCACGGGCGCGGTGCTCCCGATTGACGCGGGCGCGTGCGTCGTTGACCCGAACGGCGTTTCCGTTTCCGACAGCGGCACGAGCTGGGGCAACGGCTGATTCAGTTTAGCGGCATAAATCACGGGGCGCAAATCGGCGAGCGCGAGCTTGACCGATTCGCGCCCTGTCTTTTTGCGTTTTTCCGAAACTTTAAGGTTACTTTAACCATAATTTAATTGCCAAGCCGCCCATTAGGTGCTATACTTTATTCAGTTTCACAGACGTTACGATTTTTTTAGGGAGGTGTCAACTTGCAACTGATTGTGGACAAGGTAAACAAATCTTTCGGCGCGAACCACGTGCTGAAAGACATCAGCTTCTCGGTCAAGAGCGGCATTGCCTACGGGCTTATCGGGCGCAACGGCTCCGGCAAAACGACAACAATTCGCGTAATTATGAATCTCTTCCCCGCCGATTCCGGCGTCGTCACGCTTGACGGCGTGCCGACAAGCAAGGTTTCGGCAAAATTCGGCTATCTGCCGGAGGAGCGCGGACTTTACCCCAAGCGCGTAATCGCCGACCAGATGGCGTACATCGGCGAGCTGCGCGGCATGAAGCCCGCGGACGCGCGCAAACGCGGCGAGGCGCTGCTTGAAAAGCTCGAAGCCGGCGAGTATTATCGCAAGAAGCTCGACACGCTGTCAAAGGGCAATCAGCAGAAAATCCAGCTCGCAATCGCGCTGCTGAACGAGCCTGAGATTATCATTCTTGACGAGCCTTTTTCTGGGCTTGACCCCGTGAACGCAAAGCTGCTCAAGTCGCTCGTCAGCGAGCTTGTGCGCGAGGGGCGCACGGTTATTTTCTCCAGTCATCAGATGGGCAACGTCGAGGAGTTTTGCGACGAGATTTGCATGATTGACAAGGGGCAGATTGTGCTTGAGGGCAACCTTAAGGCAATTAAAAAGACGTATCCGCGCAACCGCGTTATGATTGTGCCCGACGGGGACGACATCGCGGATTTGCGCCGCAAGCTTGACGGCATACCTGAAGCAAAGCAGCTGATTGACGCGAGCGAGGTCACACCGCGCGGTTGTGCCGTCACGCTGAAGAGCGAGCGCGAAAAGGGGCGGCTCCTCGCGCTCATCACGCAGAGCGGGATTGAGGTCGATTCGTTTACGATTATCGAGCCGTCGCTTGAGGAAATTTTCGTGGAAAGGGCGGGAAGCGCTGATGAAACAGTTTAAGACGGTTTTCAAGTTCGAGTATCTCAACTACTTGCGCAGCAAAGCGTATGTAGTCACGACGATTGTTCTTATCATGCTCGTCATTATAGCCGGCAGTATTCCCGCGATTTCGGGTCTGTTCAAGAGCATAACAGGCTCGGACGGCACGAAAAGCGCCGTCAAGGACCTCAAGAGCGCGATGATAA
>JAISKH010000065.1 GCA_031261325.1 Oscillospiraceae bacterium | reverse complement strand
GCGAGACAGGATTTTACGCGCGGCGGCAAGTAACACGGCGCGCTCGTTCGGCAACTCGTCGTCCGTCACGAGGGCGAGAAGCTCGGACAGCACCGCGCCGATTACGGCTCCGCTCGCGCCAAGCTCCGCGATGTCGCCGCCCTTAACGGCGAGGTCGTGCAGCGAAAAGCATTGCCGCTCGTCAATCACCGTGTCAAGCACGCGCTCAACCTCCGACAGCGACGCGAGCCTTGCCGTGCGGTATGGCTCCGCCTGTGCGCTCACGTCGCCGCGCTTGACTGACAGCAGCCGCCGAAATTGCTCCGTCGTCATGCGGTTCAGCCAGCGTTTCACGCTGCGCGCCGTTGGCAGAACCTCCGCGTCGTGCCACAGGACGAGGGCTTCAACGTCTCGCGCCGTCTCGCGCGGGTATTTCAGCCGCCGCAGGATTTTGTGCGCAAGCTCCGCGCTGACGTTCGGGTGCCCGTAAAAGTGCCCCACGCCGTCCGTCTTTGTGTAGCACGAGGGCTTGCCGAGGTCGTGCAGCAGCAGCGCGAGGCGCACCGTAAGCTCGGGCGGCGCGGCGGCGACGGCGTGCGCCGTATGCGTCCACACGTCGTATATGTGGTGCTTGTTGTGCTGCTCGAAGTCAAACGCGGGGCGCAGCTCGGGGATTATGTCGCCCAGCACGTCGCGGTACGCGGTGAGCGCGCCGAGCACGCCGCCGCCGAGCAGCAAGCCGTTCAGCTCAACCGCGATTCGCTCCGCCGCGATGTACTTCAGGCGCGGGGAGTTCGCGAATATCGCGTCGAGCGTCTCGTCCTCAATGCGGAAGCCGAGCGCGGACGCGAACCGCAGGGCGCGCATGATGCGCAGCGCGTCCTCCCGAAATCGGGCGTTCGCGTCGCCAACGCAACGGATAACGCGCGCTTCAAGGTCGCGCCGCCCGCCGAACGGGTCGATAAGCTCCGTGTCGAACGCCATTGCGTTCATCGTGAAGTCGCGCCGCGCGAGGTCAACCGTAACGTCGGTCACGAAGCGTACGTCGTCGGGGCGGCGGCTGTCGGAATATTCGCCGTCCACGCGGAACGTCGTGACCTCAAACGACCGGCGCTCCACGCGCACGGTTATTGTGCCGTGTTGAAGTCCCGTCTCTATGATGTGGTAGCCCGAAAAGCATTGCGCCGTCTGCTCGGGAAGCGCGGAGGTGCAAATGTCCCAGTCCTTGGGCGCGACGCCGCGCAAGCTGTCCCGCACGCAGCCGCCGACGGCGTAAGCCGCGAACCCGCGCGACTTCAGCGTGTCGATTATATGCCGAACCTCCGTCGGCAGGGAAATGTCCATGCGGTTCACCGCCTATTACAATAATACTGCAAAAAAGTACAATTATTCTATCATAAAGCGCGCCGTTTGGCAAACGCGGCGTTGAAGTCGGGCATGAATTGTGTTATAATATCCATAAGTAGTTATTATAACTGATTTTACTATACGAAAACCGTTTGGAGGAATCGCCGTGTCGGACTTGCCGCCGCTGCCTGAATTGCCGCTCGGGCGTTATCGCCATTACAAGGGTAATTACTATGAGCTTATCGCCGTCGCGCGGCACAGCGAGACGCTTGAGCCGATGGCGGTTTACCGCGCGCTGTACGGCGAGGGGGGAATTTGGGTGCGTCCCGCCGCGATGTGGAGCGAGCTTGTGATGAGTGAGGGCGGCTTAACGGCGCGTTTTTCGCTCGTTGAGGGGCAATAAAACGCTTTATTTTGTGCAGTTTGTTACAAATATCTTACGTAAATGTTAAGATAATGATTTTCTTGACAATTACACACTTTTTGAGGTACAATTACGCGGTGTTCTTAGCCATTACGACAGCCGAAAGCGCACGCGGCTGTCTCAGCTTGTTTATGCAAGCTTTTTGGCATATTCTATAGTTGGCAAATTCTGAGGAGGAGAGCCTATGTTTTACAGTGTCATGTTCCCGTCAGCCGCAAAGGAAAGACCCCTTGAAACGACGGAGCCGGAAAGCTTCAAGGACTTGTACCTTGACCAGCTTATCAACTGGGTGTCGTTTAATAAAAAGGTTTACGGTCTGCCCGACTTCTATCGCTCGCCGATAGACGACCCCGAGATTATCGAATATCGACAGGCGATTGCCCGCGATTTGGAGAGTGTCGAGGTTCAACAGATTTTCAATCACTTTTCCGAGACGTTGTTTAACGTCGAAATGACCATGTCGGGGATTCGCGGTCAGCTCGCTTATGACGATAAGTTCGGCATCGACTATCTGATGCGCGGACGCGTCATCGACTGCGCCGAGTGGTATTGCCATGAGATTAACACCCTCGCGGTGCAGCTCGCGAACAGGTCGTTTCAGTCGGAGGGACTGCGCGCGTTCGCGGAGTACATAAAGACCTACGTCGCGTCGCCGGAGTTTCAGGAGGTCAGCGCGCACAGCACGCGCCTGCGCCAGAAGCTGCTTGAGGTTGACTTCTGTCTGCTTGTTCGGTACAAGTCCGTCAGCGTCGTCGAATACGACGGGCAAAAGGACTACGCGAAGCTGCTTACGGAGAGCTTTTCGCGGTTCAATCAGGGCGAAAACTCAACCTACAAGCGCGTTCTGCCGGAGCGCGCGTCGTCCGACAAGGTTGAGAACGCGATACTCGGCATGGTGGCGCGGATTTACAAGGAGACGTTTGACGACCTTGCCGTGTTCTGCAAGAAGTATTCGGACTTTTTCGACAGGGCGATTATTCGCTTCTCGCGTGAGGTGCAGTTTTACATTTCGTGGCACGAGACGATTAAGGAGCTGAAGGACGCTGGACTGCCGTTCTGCTATCCCAAGGTTACGCACTCGCTCGACCGCGTGTACGGTTACGACGTGTTCAACATGGTTATCGCGCGCGACGAGGCGAGCAAGATTGTGCTGAACGACTACGAATTGAACGTGCCGGAGCGCATCATCGTCATCACGGGACCGAACCAGGGCGGCAAGACGACGTTCGCCCGCGCCTTTGCGCAGACGCACTACATCGGCTCGCTGGGACTGCCCGTTCCGGGGCGCGAGGCGGAGCTGTTCCTGTTCGACAAGATACTAACACACTTCGGGCGCGAGGAGGATATTGAGACGCAGAACGGTCAGCTGCGAGACGACCTGCTCCGTCTGCGCAACCTGCTCGACCAAGCGACGCCGCGCAGCTTGATTATTGTCAACGAGGTGTTCGCCTCAACGACGCTGTCGGACGCGATTGTCCTCGGCGAGCACATGATGGATAAGCTCGTTAAGCTCGGCGCGCCAGTCATTTGCGTAACGTTCATAGACGAAATGGCGCAGCACGGCGCGGAGACGGTCAGCATGGTGGGCGTCGTTAACCAAGAGGACCCGGGCGCGCGCACATACAAAATCGTGCGCAGACCGCCCGACGGGAGAGCCTATGCCGAGAGCATAGCGGGCAAATACAAGTTGACTTATGCGCAACTGAGCGGGAGGTTGAAAAAATGAAAGTGAATTTAATGTACCGCGACAAGCATTTTGACGTGAACTCCGACCAGTACTACGACTCGGACGCGATAGCGTTTGACGTTGAGCTGAAAAAGATTGTTGACGTAATGTCGCGCGGGGACAAGGAAATCGCCAAGGCGTGCACCGCCGCGATGTTTACGCCGCTCCAGACGGTGGAGGACATTAAGTACCGTCAGGACAACGTGAACGACGCGCTGAAGCACGCGGACCTCGTGCGCAAGCTGTACGACATCGTGTTGCAGGTTCAGGATAAGCCCGAGAACTCGATGCATTGGCTGTCGTCGTCGTCAAACATTGCGAACATCTTTTCGCACGGCGTAAACCTGCTGAAGGTGTATATCGAGACTATCGCCGCGATGCTGAAATACGCGGAGGACAACAAGAAAACCTTTACGTCCGACGGCTTTTCGGGATTTGTCAAGATGTTCCTGAGCGAGATTGACGGCAAGTTTGTGGACGAGGCGAAGTCGCACCTTAAGGACCTGCGCGACCAAGACGACATGCTGATTCGCGCAAAGCTCGGACCGTTCAACCGCTGCACGGGCTATGTGCTCGTCAAGAAAGAAAAGCGCGGACTGTTCAGCCGCTCCAAAATCGTGGACACGCTGACGATTAAGGACGACGACATTGCCGGCGGCAGCGACCTTGCGGCGCGGCAGGAAATCGCCCTGAACGAGACGGTGACGGTTCTGGCGCAGGTGGCGAAGCACCTGTACAGCTTCTTTACGGCGTTGCGGTATGAGCTGGCGTTCTACATCGGCGCGATTAACCTCGCCGAAAAGCTGAAAGAATACGGCGCGCCGATATGCATACCGGAGATGCTCCCCATTACAAAGTGGGACCGCTCGTGGCGCGGACTTTACGACGTGAGCCTTGTCATCACGAAGAGCGCGGCGGTTACGGGCAACGAGCTTGACACAAAGGATAAGTACCTGTACATCATTACGGGCGCGAACCAAGGCGGCAAATCCACGTTCCTGCGCAGCTTCGGGCAGGCGCAGCTCATGGCGCAGAGCGGCTTGTTCGTCGGCGCGGAGCAATACAAGGCTCCGATTCGCAACTCGATGTACACGCACTTCAAGCGCGAAGAGGACGCGTTCATTCGCAGCGGCAAGCTTGAGGAAGAGATGGCGCGCATGAGCACGATTGCCGACCACATTACGCCCGGCTCGCTGATGATTTTCAACGAATCCTTTGCCGCGACGAACGAGCGCGAGGGTTCCGAGATTCACCGCCAGATTGTTCAGGCGTTGATTGAAAACGGCGTTGAGGTGTTCGCCGTGTCGCACCAATACACGTTCGCCGCCGCGTTTTTGGAGGACAAAAAGACGCAGTTCCTCCGCGCGGGCAGACTTGAGGACGGCGCGCGCACGTTCAAGATTACCCCGGGAGTGCCGCTTGAAACGGCATACGGCGAGGACATCTATCAAGAGCTGTTCGTGAACCGCAAGTAAAACAAAACCCCCGCCGATTGGCGGGGGTTTCCTTATTCCCTCGTCCCCCGCAGGGCACTCTGCGTCTTTCGTCTTGCGACGCGTCTTTCCGTTCCATATCTGTTGTCATCTATAAATTAGTTTACCTTATTCCTCGCCTATCCGGCGGGGACCCCCTTTCTTATGCGAGAAAGGGGGGAAAGCGCATTTAAGAGGGGGTAAACCCCCTCTTAAAAATCTCCCCCATAGCTAGGCGCAAACCAAGCGCGGTGCGACGGGCGACAAGTTAACGCTGGTAGTGCAAGCTGCCACTTGGCAAGGATAAATCGTTGCAACATTGACAACTTCGCGAAGCGAGCTTGCACTAATCTTTTATCTTGTTCCGCGCTGTAGAACATAACATTTGCGATAGCGACTGGAGACTGGAGTGCTTTGAGAGCGGGGAGCTTCTTAAGAGGGGCGGCAGCCCCTCTTAAGCGCTCTTTCCCCCCTTTCTTGCGTAAGAAAGGGGGCGCCGTCCGCGTAGGACACGAGCCTCGCCCGCGCCGACGCGCGAAACGTCTTTTCAGGCGGGCGAGTGCAACGCGCAAGAGGTGCCCTGCGGGGGACGAGGGGAGCAAGGTGAAGAATAAAAAAACTCCGCCTTTCGGCGGGTTTTTTAACCGTGCGAGAATGTGTCCATCACCGCTGTCGCGTACAATTGGGACGAGAAGTCCGTCTCACCCGGAACGCCGCAAGCGTCCGCGCGGCAATGCGCGCAATGCAGGAATTGCGTCAGGTACTTGCCCGCTTCGGCGCGCGCCGTCTCAACCTCTTCGCAGGTCGGCGCGGGAATGTCCGCAAACTGATGCTGCGGGATAAGCGGAATGATGTTGTGCCGTGAAGCACCGAGCGCGGCGACAGTTTTCGCGATTTCCGCGATGTGCGCGTCGTTCACGCCGGGAATCAGCACGGAGTTGATTTTGACCGTGATACCCTCGGCGACGGCTTCGCGTATGCCGCGCAGTTGGCGGCTGATGAGAATTTCGGCGGCGGCAAGACCCTCGTATGACTTGCCGTCAAACACTATGCCGTCCACGATTTTCGCGGTAATCTCGGGGTCAACGGCGTTGACCGTGACCGTCAGCGTGCGCACGCCAACGGCTTTCAGCTGCGCGGATTTACCGGGCAGGGACAAGCCGTTCGTCGATAGGCACTTAATCAGGTCGGGATACGCCGCGTGCACTTTCTCGAAAGTGCGGAGCGCGTTAGGCGTGGAGAGCGTGTCGCCGGGTCCCGCGATGCCGACGACGCGAATGTTCGGCGAAAGCTCAAGCGCGCGGCGCACGGTGTCCACCGCGTCGTCCACAGAGAGGATACCGACGGCGACGCCCGGGCGATTCTCGTAATCGTTGCAGCTGCGCTCACAGAATCGGCAGCGAATGTTGCAATATGGGCTGACGGGCAGGTGCAGCCGCCCGTAGCGTCCCTCCGCGCTGCTTGCAAAGCAGGGGTGTTCCTCAAGGGAGGTCGCCAAGTCGTCCGCAAGGGCGGGCTTCGTCTCCGCGGCTTTCCGCTCGGCAATGATTGCGGCGCGGGCGGCTATGCGCGCGGTACGCTCCTCCGCGCGTGCCTTCGTCTTTTGCAGGTAGGTTATGTACGCGTCGAGCAATTCCTCAACGTGTCCCGCCTTGTCGAGAATCGCAATGCCGCGCTGCGACACCGCCGAAGCCGCGTGACCGCCGATTTGCGCGACGAACAGCGCGGCGCAGTCCGCGATAAGGGCTATCGACTGCGCAAACGCGGCGGAGCCGTGCCCCTGCTCACAGGCGGGGTCGTTTTCGCGCACCTCAAGGAAATCCCACTCGTAGGTTTCCTCGTCTATTGTATAGATATGGAACGACGGGCTTCTGCCGAAGTGCTGCGTGACATATTCCCCGTCCTTGGTTGCCATTGCGACTTTCATAGTATCAGTCCTTTTTTTAGTCCGTAGTCATTACAAATTGTTAAACAAATCCTCGATAATTGTCAGCGCGCCGCGATAACCCGCGTATGTGCGGTTCAGAACAAGCCTGTCGGACGTCGGGAACACCATAACGTGGCACTGAATGCCAAGCTCCAGCGCGACCTCTTGCTCCAGCGAGCTGCCGATTAGGAGGGTAATGCCGTCGTATTCCTTGATTTTCTTGCGAATCTCATAGTGGTCGGGCTGGAAGAAAATGTCGGGCGCCTTTGCGTATTCGACGGCGCGGATTCCCGCTTCAATGCGCTCGCGGTCTTCCGTGCGAAATATCGGCTCCGAGATGATGGTCACGACGGGGGTCATGCCGAAGTCGTCCGCGAGGAACCGCGTAACGCCGACGGCGGCGGAACCGTCCGCGACGACGGCGAAGCGTTTCCAGCCAAGCCCGCCGACGATGCTCTCATAGTAGTGGTAGACATACGACTCTTCGTCGAATATGACGCTCTCAACAAGCTCGGAGCTGAGTCCCAGCTTTTCGCCGACGGCGCGCACGAAGTTCGTCGTCAGCGACGCGCCGATTGGCAGGTACGGCACGCGCAGGTGCGGCACGCCGTGCTCCGCTTCATAACGCTCCGCCGTTTTCTTCAGCAGGTGCGAGCTGACGATAATATTCAGCGCGGCGGAACCGGACGACTTAACCTCGGCAAGTCCCTGATTCTCCGTGAAGAACGTGTTCACGCGCAGACCGAGCTTGCGCAGTATGCGCGTAAGCTCCTCGAGCGTGCCCGACCAATGCGGGTCGTGATACGGCACAACGCCGATGAGGTTAACAAGGTCGCCCTGACGCGGCAAGCCCTTTTCGACAACGAAGTCAAGGAACGCCTCAAACGCGACCTCAAAGCCGAGCAGGGAATCCCCCGCGAAGCCGGGAGTCGTAATCGGGTAAACGGGCAGCCCGCGGTCGGAATACTCGCGCGTTATGCTCGCAATGTCGTCGCCGATGATACCGGCGGTGCAACCCGTGAGGACGAAGTACGCGTCCGCGTCGATAATCTCAAGCGCGCCGTCAATCTCGTCGCGCAGCTTCTGCTCGCCGCCGAACACGACCTCGCGCTCAAGCATGTTCGAGCACGGGGTGGAAACGCCGGACAGGAAGTGCGGGGAGCGCAGACCCGCCTGCCCCGCTTCGCCAATGCTCGTCTGCATACAGCAGCCGGGACCCGAATGATAAATGGGACACAGGCGGCTAACCGCCGAGAGCACGTTGTTAATGCCGCCGAGCACGCATGTGCCGCGCGGGCTTTCAATCACACTTGACATCTGTCAAACCTCCTTGATGAACTTGAACGCGTCGTCCTCGTACCACGATTTTTTGTACGGCAGACGGGCGTAAGGCGCGAGCTTGCGGTTGAACCCGGGGTTCTCAACTTGGTCGGCAATCTTGTTGCCGAGGTAGAGAATACCGTCATAGCCCATAGTCGCGCGCTTGGGGTCAAGCACGTGCGTCGTCGGGATTCCGAAACGCCCGGACCACGAGGGAACGCCGATAAACAGGTCGGGCTTTAACTTGTTGACGAGGTTAACCTGCTCAAACGGCTGCATGTTCGCAACGTCAACGACGTAGTTCTTGTGTATGCCGTTGAGGTATTCGATGTCAATCTGCGCGTCGATGTCATACGTCGGCGTTTCAAGACCGACAAGCTCCATACCGAAATCGTCAATCAGCGCGGCGGCGGCAAAGCTGCGCCCCGTTCCGCCGCAGATGAACACGCGCTTGCCCGCAAGACGCTTCTTGATACCCTCAAGCTGCGGCAGCACGCGGTCGTGCTCCTTTTGAATGTACTCGCGCGCGAGGTCGCCCTTGCCGATAAGCTCCGCAATGCCGAGGAACCACTTGTCGGTGTTGCGCACGCCGATAGGCATGACCGTGTGGGCGAACGGGATACCGTAGGTTTCGTCCAGCTCTTTCATAAATTCGTCCGCAAACACCTTGCAAATGGAGGTTGAAGCTTCCGCCGACGTAATCTTTTGAATCTTCTCAAACGAGCTGTAAAACGGGATATAGTTGACCTTCGCGCCGAGCAGACCGAGCATACGTTCAATTTCGAGCTGGTCCTTGTAGCTTATCGAGGTCGGGGCGAACAGGTTGACAAGCCCCTTTTCGCGCGGCTGCGGCTCTTGCGGCAGCAGGTACTTTTGGATTGCGATGAACGCCGCGTCAAAGCCCGAGGCGCAAATCTTCGACTTGAACCCGTCGCAATGAATCGGCACGAGACGCGACTTGACCTCCGGCTGCACGGTCGCGGTAATCGCGTCCACGTCGTCGCCGATGATGCCCGAGGCGCAGGAGGTGAAAATGAAAATCATTTTCGGGGAATAACGCTCCTCCGCAAGCGCGATTGCTTCGCGCAGCTTTGCTTCGCCGCCCATGATGATGTCGTTTTGGTCTAGGTTCGTGATTATCACGCGCGGACTTTTAATGAAGTGCACGCCGCGATGCGCCTGACCGACGCGGTACCCGTCCGCGCCCATTGAGACGCAACCCGAGCACCCCTGCGGAGAGTGAATGATAAACACGGATTCCTCCAGCGAGATTACAGCGGAGATGCTGTTAATCTGCTGACACTGCAAGCCCTGACTAAAGGTTCTGTCCGCGTTCTTGATACAATTCTGCTCAAAATCATCAGCCAATTGCGCGGCTTGCCCGCCCAAATCGTTGAATGTATTCGGACGCGATTCGCGTATTCCGGAGTATGTACGAGGCATAATGTCACCCGCCCTATTATTATTTTACACAAACCCGATAAGTTTGTCGGGATTTATGTATGTGAAATTACTTATAACACATATATGTATTTATGTCAAGCGTTTATTTTGCTTGCGCAGCGTCGGAATACTGAACAAATACGCGCCCGCGCCGCGCAGAAACGCGCTTATCGCCATTGCCAACCAGATACCGTTCTGCGCCAGAGAGGTGCGCGACAGGAAAAACGCGAGGGCGACGCGCAGCACATTCGTCGATATGCTGATGACCGCGGGATACAGCGTCTCGCCCAGTCCGCGGAACACGGCGGTGCCGACCCCCTCCAGCGACGCGACGATTTGGCACATCATGATGATTCGCAGGTATTCAACACCCATGTTTATGACTGTGGGTTCATTCGGCACGAACAGGGTGAAGAAGAATCTGCCGAAGAACAGCAGGTTAAGCGTCGCGAGTACGCCCCAGACGGACATGATAGCCGTGGACATTCGGAAGCCGCTCGATATGCGGTCAAACCGCTCCGCGCCGAAGTTCTGCCCGATAAATGCCGAGAGCGCGGAGCCGAAGCCCGCCGAAATGAGGTAAGAGAACTGGTCCACCTGATTGCCGATGCGCTGAACCGCCATCGCGTTCGAGCCGAAGCCCGCGACGAAGCGCGACACGATGATGACGAAAAACGTGAAGCAGAACGACTCAAACGCCAGAGGAGTGCCCCAACGGGCGATGCGCTTCAGCATTTCGAGCTTTGGCTTGCCCCACAGGCGCACGCGCACAAACGCGGGGTGCTTGTAGCGCTTGAGCGCGATGAGCATGAACACGCACGCGAGGATTTGGCAGAACGACGTCGCCCATGCCGCGCCCGCGATGCCCATGTTTGCCGTCGTGATGAGAATCGGGTCAAGTATCGCGTTGCCCGCCAAGCAGATTAGGTTGACGTAAAACGGCAGGGCGGAGTTGCCGCTCGCGTTAAACGCCGAGGTTAACACGGAGTTGATGTACGTGAACGGTATGCCGAGGGCGACAATCGCGAGGTACGTCACCGCCGCGGAGGACACCTCCGCCTCCTGAATGTGGAAGAAGCCAATCAGCCCGTTTCGGAACAGGAAGAAGCCCGCGCCGCAGAGAATGCCAAGCGTGAGCGCGAGGAACATCGACGTGTGCAGGAAGCCGCGCGCGGTTTCATATTCGCCGCGCCCTAGGTTCTGCGCGATGCCGATTTCCGCGCCCTTACTGCCGAACACGTCAAACGACATGGAGAGCCACAGAAATATGCCGACCGTTCCGGAGGCGGCGACAGCCCCGCTTGAGATTCTGCCCAGCCAGAACATGTCCGCAAAGCTGTAAGCCATGTGGACGAGCTGCGAGCCGATTGCGGGTATGCTCATGCGCAGCAGCTTTGCGAGGATACTGCCGCGCGTGAGGTCGTATTTGTCGGTTTTACCGCTGACCGACTCAACCGCCGATTCACTCATTGGCGGAAAAGTCGAAGCCGACGGTGGTATCCGTTAAGTCCACGGTCGCCGCTTGCAGGACGAGCGGCAGCGTCGCCAGGTTGTTCGCGCGCTCATGCTCCAGCGTCGTCGCGCTCCAATGCCCGGGGTATACATTATAATTACCGGGCAGCGCGGCGAGCTTTTCCAGCGAGCGGAGCATTTCCGCGCCCGCGCCCTTGGGATAGTGCCCGACGGCGTTATGCGACAGCACGTCGCCGGAGAAGAGCGCGTCCCTGACGATGTACGCGACGGAGCCGTCCGAATGTCCCGGGATATGCAGCACCTTAATCGTAAGCTCGTCGAGCGTGATAACGTCGCCGTCCTCAACCGTGTGCAGCGCGCCCGAATACGGCGTGTAGTCCAGCGCGCCGATGAACTTTATCGCGTTGCGCGCGCTGTCCGTCAGCAGGGGCGCGGCTGATTTATGGATTACGACCTCCGCGCCCGTACTGCGCACAAGCTCGTCGGTCACAAAAAAGTGCTCGAAATGCTCGTGCGTCAGCAGGATATGCTTGAGCGTCAGGTTGCGCGACTGAAGCTCCGCTAAGATTTTGTCGGCGTGGTCGGGCGCTTCGACAATCGCGGCGTTGCCTTGCTCGCTCACTATTAAATAGGAGTTCGCGGGGTCGAGGATAAAGTTCAGCGGAGCCTCAAAGCGGTAACTGTTGCCGCCCAAGTCGAGTTTTATGATTTCCATTGTGCACATCTCCTGATATTCTTATAAGTTATATAGGTTATAAAGCTATTCTAACAAAACTTATAGGTTTGTCAATATATTTTTGAAAAATATATTGACAAACAAAAATTGGTGCGTTAGAATAGCAACACCCAATACATACAATACATATAAGTAATTATGTATTATCAAGCTTGGAGGTGGACACATGCTGGAGGTTCGCGGTGTAAAAAAGTCATTCGGAAAGAACGCGGTGCTCAAGGGGGTTGACCTGTCGGTCGCAAAGGGCGACGTTGTCGCCATAATCGGCGCGTCAGGTTCGGGAAAGACCACGTTGCTGCGATGTCTGAACTTTTTGGAGCGCGCCGACGAGGGCACGTTATCCATCGGCGGCGACGAGGTTAACTTCAAGAGCGTCAATAAAAAGGAGATTCACAGGCTGCGCGGCAAGACGGCAATGGTTTTCCAAAACTACTGTCTGTTCAACAACAAGACCGTCCTGCAAAACGTTACCGAGGGGCTGATTGTGGTTCGCAAGATACCGAAGCAGCAGGCGATTGAAAAGGCGACGGAGCTGCTTGTCAAGGTCGGTCTGTCGGATAAGCTGGACTCCTACCCAAGCAGTCTGTCGGGCGGGCAGCAGCAGCGCGTCGGCATAGCGCGCGCCATGGCGCAAAGCCCGGACGTGATATTGCTAGACGAGCCGACCTCCGCGCTCGACCCCGAGCTTGTCGGCGAGACGCTGGCGGTAATCCGCAACGTCGCCAAAGAGGGAATCACGATGATAATCGTGACGCACGAGATGCTGTTTGCCTACGATATAGCCAACAAGGTCGTGTTTATCGACGAGGGGCTTGTCGTTGAGCAGGGAACGCCCACGGAGGTGCTTATCTCCCCGAAGGAAGAACGCACGCAGAGGTTCATCTCGCGCTTTAACCTAAGCAGTAACTACAGTATATAAACCCGATTTATATTATAAAGGAGAAAAAATCATGAAAAGACGTATCTCACTCTTAACGGCAACGGTTCTCGCGCTCCTGCTCCTGCTCTCCGCCTGCTCCGGCGGCACAAGCTCCGGCGGCGCGTCGTCCGCCGGCACAAACCCCTCCTCCGCGGGAACCGCTTCCGCGCCGCCCGCGGCAGAGGTTCGCAAAATCAACGTAGTCGGTTACACAGGCAACAAGCCGTTCGTGTATCTCGACGAAAACGGCGTACTGCAAGGCTACGAGCCGGAAGTTCTGCGCAAGATTGACGAGCTTCTTCCGCAGTATGAGTTCACCTATGACGGCATGGACTTCTCCGCAATGCCCGTCGCGCTCGAATCCGGAAGCGCGCAAATCGCGGTCTGCATGCTCGTAAAGAGCGAAGAGCGTTTGGAAAAGTTCATCTTCCCGGAGCACGCCTCAACACTCGCGCCGATGCATTTCGTTCTCAAAGAGGGACGCACGGACATTCAGACGTTTGACGATTTCGCGGGCAACGTTCTGGTCAGCGGCAACTCCGGTTACGAGTACATCTACGTCGTGAAGTGGAACGAGAAGCACGCCGACAAGCCGATTATCTTCGATTTCTACACAGAGGCAAACTTCAACGATACATATGACAGAATCGCAAAGGGCGAGGTTGACGGCGTTCTGACTTATGCCGAGAGCTTCCAGTACGCGGTTTCGGAGCTTGGTATCACGGGCGTTGAGCTGTCCCCCGTCGTGTTCGTTGAGGATACGTATTTCATGATTGCGCAAAAGGAAACAGAGCTGCGCGACGCGATTGACGGCGCGCTGGAGCAACTGCAAAACGACGGCACCTTGAGCGCGCTCGCGACCGAATACCTCGGCAGAGACGTGTTCACGGAGTTCGGCGACCTGTTCACCGCGCAGGGACAATGGCAGCAGTAGTCGCGGATTCGGCGACAGCGACAGATTAAATTAAGAAGGAGGGTGCGCCCAATGTCAAACCAACCGTTCAAAGCGGGGCTTATTCCCGAGTATGTAATAAAGATATTGGGCGCATTCCCGACGACGCTTATCCTTGCCGTCGCGGCACTTATTATCGGTATCGCGATAGGCGCGTGTCTCGCGGCGGCGAGCTTCAGCACAAAGAAACCCGTTCGCGTCATCGCTTCGGGGTACATTCACTTCATTCGCGGTATTCCGCCGCTCGTGCTGATTTACCTGCTGTATCTCGGCTTCCCGCAACTGATGAAGCGGCTCGGCGTTGACATGAGCGCGGTGGACAAAAAGGCATACATGATTGTCATATTCGCGATTGCAATTTCCGCGGGCTTTTCGGAAATGATGCGCAGCTCGTTCCTCGCGATTGACAAGGGACAGACCGAGGCGGCGCTGTCAATCGGCATGACGAAGCTACAGGCGTTTCGGCGCATCGTGTTTCCGCAGGCTTTCGGCGTCGCTCTGCCGAGTTTGGGCAACAACATAATCATGCTGATTAAGCTCACGTCACTCGGGTTTGTAATCGGCATTGTGGATTTAATGGGCAAGGCGCGAATTATCATCACTATCGGATACCGCACGCGTATGCTTGAGGTGTATCTGGCTCTCGCGGTGATTTACTGGGCGATGTGCTTCCTGCTTGAGCGGCTGAACAAGCATCTTGTGCGCGTGTATACTAAGGGCAAAAAGCAGACTCAATAAAGGGAGGACAGGGCAATGAATCTAAAGTACATAATTAAATCGTTTCCCCAGATACTCTCATATTTGCCCGTGACGCTCATGCTCGCGTTCGTGTCCGAGGTGTTCGCGCTCGTAGTCGGATTGGTATTTTCCGTTCTCAAGCGGAAGCGCATACCCGTCGTCAGTCAAATACTCGCGGTGTGCATCTCGTATTTTAGGGCGGTGCCCACGCTCGTGCAATTATTCGTGGCGTTTTACGCGATACCGCGCGTGCTCACGTCGCTCTTCCCGGACTCGGCCGTTATCGCGAATATCCCGAACGTGGTTTACGCGATATTGACGCTCGGGCTGAACCACGCGTCTTACGCTTCGGAGATTTTCCGCGCGGCGTTCGACTCGGTGGACGCGGGACAGACGGAGGCGGCGTATTCGCTGAATATGACGCGCTGGCAGGCGTTGCGTCATATTATTCTGCCGCAGGCGTTCGTCGTCGCGCTGCCGAACCTGACCTCGCTGTTTTTAGGGCTTATACAGGAAACGTCGCTCGCTTCCATCGTCGGCGTGCGTGAGATAACCATGACGGGGATACAGCTCGCCGACATCGGCTATGACTTCTTGGAGTCATACATCATGCTGACGCTGATATACGAGGTTTTGAGCTTTATTATAGGCAGGGCGATGAGGCTGATTGAAAGCCGCGTCGGCAGCTTCCGCAGGGGCGGATTGGAAAAGCCGAAAAGTCGGTTCCTGCGATTACGCGAAAAACAAGCCGACGCGGTATAGCGCGCCGAAACTGTTCAATATTGAATTTAAGGAGAACGAAATATGAAACTGAATCTGAACAACTCCGCCGTTCCGACGCGCGAAAATCGTCTCGGTTCTATCACGGGTTACGTCGGCGACCTGAACGACCTCGTTGACCAATCACGCAACGGCACGCTGAAGAACCGCGAACGCTGCTTCTCGCAGTCAAGCGGCTGTCTCTCCGGCTGCGCAATCGGTATGGTCGCCGCTATACGTGATGTAGCGGTGATTTATCACGCTCCGAGCGGTTGCACGCTTTACACCACGATACTCGGCGACCAACTCGCCACGCGCATCAACACGTCGTATGACACGCACCTTGTCGGCACGGACATGAACGAGAGCGACACGGTTTTCGGCGCGCTCGACAGCGTGCGCGACATTGTTTACAAGGTCAAGAAGCAATACAATCCCAAGGCGATATTTATCGCAAGCTCCTGCGTCACGGGCGTTATCGGCGAGGACATTGACTCCGTGGTCGAAGAGCTGGACGAGGAGTTTGACATTCCCGTTATCGCGATTCATTGCGAGGGCTTCAAGTCGCGCATATGGGCGTCGGGCTTCGACATCGGCGACCACGCTGTGTTGCAGCACCTTGTTAAGCCGCCCGTTGAGAAGCGCAACGTCATTAACTTCAAAAACTTCTTTGAGAGCGAGCGTCCGCAGATTACGGAGCTTTTCGCGAAGCTGGGCGTTACGCCGCAGTTCCTTTACGCGAACTCGACGGTTGAGGAGCTTTCGCACCTGTCGGAGTCGCTGGCGACGGTCTGCATATGCGGAACGCTGGGTACTTATCTCGGCAACGGGCTTGAGGAGCTTTACGGCGTGCCGTATGTCCGCACGATTAACCCGATGGGCATGGCGGGCTTTGACGCTTGGTTCCGCGAAATCGGACGCATTATCGGCAAGGAGCCGGAGGTTGAGGCGCTGCTGCAAGAGGAGCGCGACAAGTACCTGCCCGAGATTGAGCGGCTGAAACCCGAGCTTGAGGGTTTGACCGCCGTTATCGGAATGGGTCCCGGCTATACTTACGAGGTTGCGCGCGTGCTTCAGGAATTGGGCATCAAGGTCGTCTGGGCGGCGGCGTGGCACTATGACTACAAGTACGACAACAACGAGGTTCCGCCCGCGCTTGACTATCTGCAAAACACGTCGCCGAACAACATTGAGCTGTCGGTTGCCGACCAGCAGAACTTCGAGATAATGAATATCCTGAAGCAGTATAACCCCGACCTGTACTTCTCGCGCCACCCGGGTTCAACCGTTTGGGCGATTAAGCACGGCATATCGGCGGTTTACGTCGCGGACGAATACATGATTTTCGGCTACAAGGGCACGCTCAACTTCATTCGCAACATACTCGACACCGTGCGTAACCGCAGCTTTGAGACGAATCTCGCCAAGCGCACGAAAACGCCGTACACCGATTGGTGGTACGACCAAGAAAACCACATAATGATGGTGTAGGGGGTAACAAAACAGATGGCAAATTCACTTGACCAACAGCGATATAAGTGCGCGATGGGCGCGATGCAGACCGTTCAGGCGATTGAGGGCGCGATTCCGATACTGCACTCGGGTCCCGGTTGCGCGCAGAAAATCGGCGGCGGCTCAGGCTCTTCGGGCAAGTTCTCGCCGAATATCTTCCCCTGTACGAGCGTTTCCGAAAAAGAAGTCGTGTTCGGCGGCGCGGAAAAGCTCGCTACCACTATTGACAACGCGCTGAAGATTATCGACGCGGAGCTGTTTGTCGTACTGACGGGCTGCACCTCCGAGCTAATCGGCGACGACGTTGAAGAGGTCGTCAAGCGGTTCAAGGGCGCGGAAAAGCCCGTCGTTTACGTGAACACCCCGGGTTTTAAGGGTAATAACTTTGAGGGTCACGGCTGGGTTTTGCAGGCGATATTCGACCAGTACCTGCCGCCCGCGGGAGTTGTGCCGAAGCAAAAGGGGCTTGTCAACATCTTCTCCGGCATACCGCAGCAGGACCCGTTCTGGTACGGCAACCTGCGCGAGCTGGAAAAGCTCATCGCGTCGCTCGGGTTTGAGCCGAACACAATATTCGGTTACGGCAGAGGGCTTGAGAGTTTGAATAAGATTCCCGCGGCGGAGTTTAACATCGTCGTCTCGCCTTGGGCGGGAGTGGACGCGACGAAATTCCTCGGCACAAAGTATGACACGCCCGTGCTGCATTACCCCGTCCTGCCGATAGGCGCGTTTGAGACGACGAAGTTCCTGCAAGCCGTCGGCGAGTTCACGGGGCTTGACCCCGAGTTCGTAACGAGCGTGACGGACGAATACGAGCGCGAGTTCTATTATTTCATCGAGCGTTACTCCGACCTGTTCCTTGAAATGCGTATACTTTCCAAGCGTTTCACCGTGATTGCGGACGCGCAGTACGCGCTTGCCTTTACGAAGTTCCTCGTCAACGACATGGGCATGTTCCCGAACACGCAGTTCATAACCGACCGCACGCCCGTGCAGTTCCAGCCGCTGATTGCGGAGGAATTTAAGAAGCTGAACTATGATATTGAAGCCGATGTGCAGTTCCTGACCGACGGATACGACATTCATCAGATTATTCGCGGTGAGGAGTTCGGCGGGTTCCCGCTGATAATCGGCAGCAGCTGGGACAAAAAGTTCGCCGCCGAATTAAGCGCGAACTTCGTAAATCTCGCAAACCCGTTGATTGAGCGGCTCGTCGTAAACTCGTCGCTCGTCGGGTATTCGGGAGGTCTGCAGCTCATTGAGCATATATACTCCGCCGGTCTTGCAAGACTGGTGCTGTAACATAAAGTGGAGGATAGTGAATAATGGCAAAGAAACTAAGACAAGTGGCGATTTACGGTAAGGGCGGCATCGGCAAATCGACGACGACGCAAAACCTAACCGCGGGGCTCGCCGAATTGAACAAGAACATCATGGTTGTCGGGTGCGACCCCAAGGCGGACTCGACGCGCCTTCTGCTCGGTGGGCTGCACCAAAAAACGGTGCTCGACACCGTGCGTGATAACCGCCAGAACGTGACGCTTGACCACCTCGTCAAGACGGGCTTCGCCGGTATACGCTGCGTTGAGTCCGGCGGACCGGAACCCGGCGTGGGCTGCGCGGGACGCGGCATCATCACGTCGATTGACATGCTGGAAAACCTCGGCGCGTACACGGAGGACTTGGATTACGTGTTTTACGACGTGCTGGGCGACGTTGTGTGCGGCGGCTTCGCAATGCCGATTCGCGAGGGCAAGGCGAAGGAAATTTACATCGTCGCCTCGGGCGAAATGATGTCGCTGTACGCGGCGAACAATATCTCGCGCGGCGTCGCAAAATACGCGGCAAAAGGCGAGGTTCGTCTCGGCGGAATAATCTGCAACAGCCGCAACGTTGACCGCGAGCTTGACCTGCTGCGCGCGTTCGCAAAGGCTCTCGGCACGCATCTTGTGTACTATGTCCCGCGCGACAACATTGTGCAGCGCGCGGAGATTAACAGGAAAACGGTCATTGAGTACAGACCCAATTCGGGGCAGGCAGCGGAATACCGCGCGCTCGCGAAAGCGATTGAAGAGAACGACCAATACGTTATCCCGACCCCGATTTCGCAGGACGACCTCGAACAACTGCTGATGGACTACGGCATGATGGAGCTTGCCGACGAGTTCGATATATAGGCGAAAAAACGACGGCTCGGTCACATGTGTGACCGAGCCTTTTTGGTTATTCGCCGTCGGCAAAGGTGAACATCGGGGCGCAGCCGCAGACGACATTGGCGACGCCGTGGTTGTAATTCCCTTTCATGTCCGCAACCTGATAGTACCCCGCGTAACGCGCGAGCTTGTCGGACAGCCAGTACCAACACGGAACGCCGTAATAGCGCTTCACGCCCTCATTCTCACGCGGAAGCGCGAACACGATTTGACGCGCCGAGAGGTCAGTATGCGTCGCGGCTTGAAGCGCGTCATAAAACGACGCTGTTACCGCGGGCAAATTCAGGTACTCCGACAGCACGTCGCGGCTCGTGTCCTTTGCGGTGTTTCTTGCCGAGAGAAACAGCACGTCCCGCGAGTGATAGAAGCCGTCGCCTTGCAGCTCGAACGTCGTCCGCACCTCCTGCCTGATGAAGCGCAGCCCGCCGATTTCAGACGGCGGCAGCTTCCAGACGACGTGTATTGCAGTTCGCATATCACCATTCCCAACAATTTAATTCGGCGGTTCGCCAATGCCGCGAAACGCCGCAGTAAAAAGCCCGCCGAATGGCGGGCATACTTAGTGTATCGGCTTCTTCCGCTGACTGCCGCCCAGCACGTCGGCGACGTTGCTGATTGTCAGAAACGCGCCCGAATCCGCTTGCAGGATTAAGCCCTTGACCTTTGCGATTTCAAGGCGCGTCACGACGACGTAAATAACCTTTAACTGTCGGTGCGAGTAACCGCCCTCGCCGTTTAGGAACGTCACGCCGCGCCCGAGACGGTCGCTGATTGCGGAGGCGACCTCCTCATACTTGTCTGAAACTATCATGAGGCACTTAGCCTCGTCAATGCCCTCAACCACGATGTCGATAACCTTGCTCGCGATGAAGTACGTTATGAGCGAGTACATTGCCTTGTCCCAGCCGAAGATAACGCCCGCGACGGAGTAGATTACGACGTTGAACAGCAGCACGCATTGCCCGACAGATATGGGCGACAGACGCGCGAGAATAATCGCGACCATTTCCGTCCCGTCAAGCGAGCCGCCGCGCCGAATCACTATGCCGACTCCCGCGCCGAGAATTATGCCGCCGAATATCGCGCCGAGCGTCGTGTCATTCGTGACGACGAAGTGGAAGTTCGGCAAAAGCGCGAGCCAGATTGAGAAAAACGCGATTGAGATGAGCGACGAGATGAGGAACGTGCGCCCGATTTGTTTATAGCCGATGACGAGGAACGGCACGTTCAGCACGAAAGTCAGCGCGCCGAGCGGCAGACCCGTCAGGTGTTCAATCATAATCGAGATGCCGACTATGCCGCCGTCCATAACGTCGTTTGGCAGCAGGAAATACTCAAGTGCCACCGCCGCGATAAATGTTCCCACGAGCATGAGCAATACGGTGAGTGCCCATCGCGCGGCAGGGTGCTTTAATGCCATACTGTTCCCCCTTTGATGTTTGTTTTGTAACTGCAATTCGTATCATACCATAAAAAAGGTAATATCTCAAGGCTAAAATTGTTAAGAATAATTTGACAGCGCGTGTATTTTCGGCTTATACTGGTGTAAACTAAGGCGTATTGGCGGCGCCAAAATCTAGCTTTAGCGGAGGTTGACCATGAGCATTGCATTGGGCATTACAGGCTTCGGGCGCATAGGGCGGCTCGTTCTGCGCGCGTCGTTCGATTACCCCGAAATTCAGGTTCGCGCGATAAACGCGACAATGGCGCCGGACTACATGGCGTATATGCTCAAGTATGACAGCATACACGGCACGTTTGAGCGCAAGGTTGAGCACACGGACAAGTCGCTGATAATTGACGGCGTTGAAATTCCCGTTTACCAGACGCGGGAGCCGAGCGACGTTCCGTGGGAGAGCTACGGCGTTGAATATCTGGTGGACGCGACTGGCGCGTTCAAAACGCTCGCCAAGGCGGAAGCACACCGCAAGGCGGGCGCGAAAAAGGTGATTATCACCGCGCCGAGCGACGACGCGCCGATGTTCGTCATGGGCGTGAACCACGACACATATCGCGCGGACATGGACGTTGTGTCCAACGCGAGCTGCACGACGAACGCGCTCGCGCCCGTTGCAAAGGTGCTGAACGACAAGTGGGGCATAGCGTCGGGGCTGATGACGACGGTGCACTCCACGACGGCGACGCAAAAGACCGTTGACGGCAAGTCGCTTAAGGATTGGCGCGGCGGCAGAGCGGCGAGCACGAATATTATCCCGTCCTCAACAGGCGCGGCGGCGGCAGTCGGCAAGGTTATCCCCGCGCTGAACGGCAAGTTGACGGGCATGTCCATGCGCGTGCCGACGATAAACGTGTCGGTGGTGGACTTGACCGTGAACCTCGAAAAGCCCGCGACCTACAAGGAAATTTGCGCCGAGATGCGCCGCGCTTCGGAGCAGGAGCTTTCGGGCATACTCGCCTACACTGAGGACGCGGTTGTGTCCAGTGACTTCGTGCACGACCCGCACACCTCGATTTTCGACGCGACGGCGGGGATACAGTTAACCGACAGGTTCGTAAAGATTATCGCGTGGTACGACAACGAATGGGGCTACAGCAAGAAAGTGCTGGAGCTTGCGCGCCACATGGCTGAGGTTGACGGATAAAAATATCGGTAAAAAAGAACACGATTCTTTAGAATCGTGTTCTTTTTTGTTGCGTTCATAGTCCGCGCGGTTATACTTCGGGCATGTAACGGGCGTGTAACCGCGCCTGAATTTTATTTTTTGGGAGGAGACACATATGCAAGCCATCGTTTCAATCGCGCAGGACATGTTTTTCCTGATTATCATCGCGCTGTTCGTCGCGCTCGACCGCCGAGTTACGCGGGAGGAGCAGCGAGGACGCACCGACCGCCGCGACACAGAGCGCGAGCTTGACCTGCTGCACGCGGAGCAGGAACGTCTGCGCGTCGCGCTGGACTCACAGCAGTTGCGGCTGGAAACTATGCAAATCACGGGTGACACACGCGTCGGCGAGACGGACACGGAGGCGGCGCGCCGCTTTGCCGAGGGTTTCAGCGGTATTCTCGGCTTCGGCACGACGTTTGGGGAGGAGAGTAAATGAACAACTTTACACGCGCGACAACGTCGGAGATAACCCACGCGTGGGAGGAATACGAAAAGGGCGTGGACTTCAACGAGCGCATCGGGCTGTTCGACACGGTGCGCGACAACGAAAACTTCTTTATCGGGAAGCAATGGGAGGGCGTCGTTTCAAACGGACTGCCCACGCCGGTGTTCAACTTTCTCAAACGCGTCGTGTTGTTCACGGTCGCGTCCCTCTCGACCTCAAACCTGAAGCTGCACGCCTCGTCGCTCGCCAACGCGACGCTGCCGCAGGACATTATCGACACGCTGAACGACGAGTTTGAGGCGATTTTGGAACAGGTGAACCTCACCACGCAGCTCCGCGAGATGCTGCGCAACGCGGCTGTGGACGGCGACGGGTGCCTGTACACGTACTGGGACAAAGAGCGCGGCATTATATCAGAGGTCGTTGAGAACAACCGCGTGTTCTTCGGCAACACCGCCGACCGCCGCGTCGAGCGTCAGCCGTACATCATTATTTCGTCGCGCGAGCAGACAATGCACGCGCGGCAGAGGGCACGCGAGAACGGCTGCAACGGCGAGATTGACGCGGACGACGACGCGCGCGGCGAAGAGCCGAACCCCGACGACCGCGTAACCGTTCTGCTCCGCCTGTGGCGCGACAACACGACGGGCACCATATGGGCGAGCGAGACGACGCGGCGCGCCGTGGTTCGTCCCGCGTGGGACACGGGACTTAAGCGCTACCCGGTTACGTGGCTGTGCTGGGACTACATTCCCGAAAACTATCACGGGCAGGCGATGATTACGGGGCTGATTCCCAATCAGGTGTTCATCAACAAGCTGTTCGCGATGAGTATGCTCAGCCTGATGACGACGGCATATCCAAAGGTGATTTACGACCGCACGCGCATTGCGAACTGGGACAACCGCGTCGGCGCGGCGATTCCCGTGCTCGGCGGCGACATGTCAAGCGTCGCGCGGATAATGAATCCCGCGACAATCTCGCCGCAAATCGCGCAGTTTATCGAGCTTGCCGTCGGTTACACGCAGAACTTTCTCGGCGCGACGAGTGCCGCGCTCGGTGACGTGCGCCCCGACAACACGTCCGCGATTATCGCTCTGCAAAAGGCGAGCGCGGTGCCGAATGAGATTACGCGGCAGAACCTTTACGCCGCGATGGAGGAGCTTGGCAAGATTTACATCGACTTCATGGCGACGTTTTACGGCTCGCGCATGTCACGCGGCGTGCCGTTCGACTTCACGCGGCTGCGCGACGCGCGGCTGTCGCTGAAGCTGGACGTGGGCGCGTCGTCCTACTGGAGCGAGATTGCGTCGATGCAGACGCTGGACAACCTCATGGCGCGCGGGCTAATAACGCTGGAGGACTACCTGAAGCGGATACCTGACGGGTATGTCGTTGACAAGCAGGGGCTTTTGGATAAGTTGTCATTGGGGCAATGACCTACCTTATTCCCCCGTCCCGCCGCGCGGCACTTGTTGCGCGTAACGCCGCGCTTGCTGTTTTAGTTTTCTAATCGTTGTTTATTCTCAAAGGAGATTCGCTTGCCCTGCGCGGGCGGCGCCCCCTTTCCATTGCGGGAAAGGGGGGAAAGCGCACTTAAGGGGGCTGCGCCCCCTTAAGAATCCCCTGCTTCTCAGAGCACTTGAATCTCCAGTCGCTATCGCAAATGTTATGTTCTACAGCGTGGCACAAGTTAAAACATAAGTGCAAGCTCGCTCCGCGAAAGCTGACCCTGTTGCAACTATGTAGTCTTGCCAAGTGGCAGCTTGCACTACCAGTTTACACTTACTGCCCGTAACTGCGCAATTGGTTTGCGCCTAGCATGGGGGGTGATTTTTAAGAGGGGGCTTGCCCCCTCTTAAATGCGCTTTCCCCCCTTTCTCGCATAAGAAAGGGGGCCCCGCGCGGGTAGCGCAAGGAGCAAGTAACAGATAATAGTTAACTGATAACAGATATGGAACGGAAAGATACGCCGCAGGACGTGAGACGATGGAGTCGCTGCGGCGGGACGGGGGAATAAGGAAACACCGCCGGTCGGCGGTGTTTTCCTTATTCGCTGGCGGAGGGTGCGCATAGCTCATCGAGCGATACACCCAACGCCGCCGCGAGCTTGAGCGCGGTTGATACGGTGCACTCCCCGCGCTTTTCAATCTCTTGAATCGTGCGGCGCGGTACGCCCGTCAGCTCGACAAGCTTCGGCACACTAAGCCCCTGCGACACGCGGATTTCTTTGAGACGCACAAAATCACTTCCTTTTTAATACCAATCACCATAATTGTACCACTTTCGCGCCGCTTGTCAATGCGCTTGTAATGCGTCGCGCGGGTTACAAATCTCGATTTACTCCGAAAATATTCTGAAAATATATACCCAAACCCATTGACAAGCCGTGCGGAGTGTTGTATAGTAAGGGCACGAGAGGAGATGTTATCCATGATAATTGTGTTCGAGATGTCCGGGCTGTTTTTGTTTTTGATGATTATTTGGATTCCTTTCTGGTTGTGGCAGTTGAAGCATAAGAAGAAAGTGGAGATGCAGGAGTATAAACGGAAACTCGAACATATAAAAAAAGTCAGTCAGGCTTTTAATGACATGAAAAATGGCAAAATAACATATGATGAATATCGCTGCATTTATAAATATAAATAGACTAATTTGCCGTCCGACAGGGCGGCTTTATTGTTCCTCGCGCTTCGGGTAGTGAATCCACAAGTAGACCTCCCACATGTCATTGAGAAACGTTATTTATGCATTATTACGGTAACAATTAGTCACAAATGGTTACAAGCACCAATCCCGTTACCTGTTGCAAAATCCGCGCCCTTATGCAATAATTGACGTGCGAACGCCAAAATTGCGGGGCGCGGATTGGAGGGGCACATATGCATTACAAGCGGTACAAAACCATACTGTCGCCGAGCGGCGGCATGAACCTTTATCGCGGGTGCACTCACGGCTGCGTTTATTGCGACAGCCGCAGTACGTGCTATCAGTTCGACCATGAGTTCGAGGACATCGAGGTCAAGGAAAACGCGGTTGAAATGCTCGACCGCGAGCTGCGGCGCAAGCGCAAGCCGTGTATGCTCGTAACCGGCGCGATGTGCGACCCGTACATACCGCTCGAGGAAGAGCTGCGCGTCACGCGGCGCAGTCTGGAGGTTGTTCTGCGGCACGGCTTCGGGCTTGCGATACAGACGAAATCGGCGCGGATTATGCGCGACATTGACCTGCTGGAAGAAATTAACAATAAGACGCGCTGCGTCGTGCAAATGACGCTCACAACGCGCGACGATGAGCTGTGCCGCGTGCTGGAGCCGAACGTGTCGCTCACGAGCGAGCGATTTGACGTGCTGTGCGCGATGCGCGAGCGCGGGATTCCGACGGTCGTGTGGCTGTCGCCGATTTTGCCTTTCATAAACGACACGCGGGAGAACATTGAGGGGCTGCTTGATTATTGCGTTCGCGCGGGCGTGCGCGCAATCGTATACTTCGGCGCGGGTGTGACGCTGCGCGACGGCGACCGCGAGTACTTTTATCGCGCGCTTGACCGCCACTTCCCCGCGCTGAAGCGGAAATACATCGAGCGATACGGCAACGCCTACGTATGCAACAGCGACAATGACGCGGAGCTTTCCGCACTCGTGCGCGAGCGGACGCGGCAGCACGGCATAATCTGCGGCGTGGACGAGGCTTTCGCGTACATACGCGAGTTCGACGTTGCCGCGCGGCAACTCTCGATGCTCGATTGACGGTTAATTAACCGAGGTTTTCCGCTTGGGGGAGCGTCACCACCGCCTCAAACAGGTCGCCGCTAATGCGCACGGTGAGCTTGCCGCCCATGTATTCCGTCAGGTGCTTGGCGATGTACAGCCCAAGCCCGTTGCCCTCCGCGTTGCGCGCGCGGTCTCCCTGAACGAATCGCTCCGTCAGCATTTCGGGCAGAACGTCAAGCTGCCGCTCCGACACGTTTTTTATCGACAGCGACGCTTCGTTGCCGCTCGTCGTAATCTCCGCATAGACGCGCGTTGACGGCATGGCGTACTTCGCCGCGTTGCCGAACAGGTTCGCGAGCACGCGCCACAGGTGCGTTCCGTCCGCCGCGACGAGGATTTTGCCGTCGCCGTGCCGCGCGATGTAAGTCAGCTCCTTTTCCGCGAACGCCGCGTCGAACTCCCCCGCCGTCTGCCCGAGAAGCTCCGCGAGGTCAAGGGTCTGAATGTTCATGACGACGTTGCCCGTTCCCGCCTTGGAAGCGTCAAGCAGGTCGCCCGTCAGGGTTTTAAGGCGTTCGGATGTCTTTTTCAGCACGGCGACATATTCGCCGAGCTGTTCGTTTTCAATGCCGAGCTTGTCTATGAAGTCCACGTAGTTGATAATAGACGTCAGCGGCGTGCGAATGTCGTGGGAGACGTTCGCAATCAGCTCCGTCTTGAACCGCTCCGCTTTCAGCTTTTCCTCATTCGCGAGCCGATATGATTCCGACAGCGTTTCAAGCTCGCGCAGCGTTGCCGAGCGCAGACGCACAACCGTCGTCGCCCAAAGCGTCAGCGCGGCTGCCGTAACCGTCGCGGGGATAAGCAGCATAAGCGGCGGCGAGTTGTACTCGAACAGCAGATAAACGCACAGCCCGCCGTAAGCCGCCGCGATTAGGCACAGCCGCGCGTAACGAAAGCGATGCAGCGGCTTGTTCATCTGCGCGCCCGCGTTCTGCCAGAACACCGCGCCGAACGCGATGAACGATACGGCGACTCCTACGAGCGGCAGAGCAATGCTAGTGCCGTAAAATCGCAGTCTGAAGTATTTGTTCGCGTAATAGCCGAAGTTCCCGTTCAGTCGGCACACTAACGCGAACGCGAACACGAAGAACACAACGGCGGGAATAACCCATATATACGGGCGTTTCAGCAGCTTCACAGCTTCACCACCTTGTAGCCCAAGCCGTAGACGACCTTCAGGTAACGCGGCTCCTTTGGGCTTGGCTCAATCTTCTCGCGGATATGCCGAATATGTACCGACACCGTTTTGCTCACGTCATACGCCGGCTCGTCCCACACCGCCTCGTAAATGCGCTCGGACGAGAACACATAGTCGGGGTGCGAGAGCAGCAGCTTTAGAATGTTGTATTCCAGCGCGGTTAGCGACACGGGTTCGCCGTCCGTTGTCACGAGTTTTTTGTTGTTGTCCATTACAAGCCCGCCGGAGCGAAAGACGTTGCTCATCTCCGTGTCGCTCGCGCCGCCGAGCCGCGCGTATCGCCGTATCGCGGATTTCACGCGCGCGAACAGCTCCGCGGGGACGAATGGCTTTGTGATATAGTCGTCGCCGCCCATGTCCAGACCGAGTATGCGGTCCGCGTCCTCGGCTTTCGCGCTCAGGAATATTATCGGCACGTTGGAAAACTCGCGGATACTAACCGCCGCCGCAATCCCGTCCATGAAGGGCATCATCACGTCAAGCAGCACGCAATGCAACGAGTTTTCGCGGCTTTCCCGCGCGATTTGCACGGCTTCCGCGCCGTTTGCCGCCGTAATTACCTCATAGCCCGCGCCCGTCAGGTAAATGCGCAGGGCGGAGCGAATGTCCTCGTCGTCGTCACAGACGAGCAGCGTATATTTCTCCGTCATATCCCCTCAAACTCCTCCAAGCACAGCCCGTTCGCGTAGATATACTGCGCGGCTTCAAGCCCGATATAGCGGAAGTGCCACGGCTCGTAGCTTATGCCCGTTATGTCCTGCTTGTCCTCGGGATAGCGCAGGATAAGCCCGAATTTCCAAGCGTTATCGGCGAGCCACTTGCCCTCCTCCGATTCGCCCATCAGGTTGCCCGCAATGCCGCGCGCGGCAATGTCGGCGGCAAGCCCCGTTCGGTGCTCGCTGCAATCTGGCAGTTGGACGAGCGACTTGTCCTCCGCCGCGTCGTATATGCGCTGCTGCTCCTCGCGGTTGCGGTACCCGTCGTTGACGAGCAGGTTCTTAATGCCCGCTTCACGCGCCGCGCGAATCAATTGCGACACGGCTTCAAGCGTTTCGCGCTCCAGCGCAACGTCGCTAGTCAGCACGGGGATTACGCCGTAAGCGGAGACAATCTCGTAGTCGGGCATGTCCTCCTCCGTCAGCGGGTTGTCCTCGTTGATTACAATCAGGTATTTGTCAACGGGCGGCTCCGTCGGCTGCTCGGTCGGCTGCGAAACGGGCTCGTCGGTGTCCCACGGGAAGTCCGGCGTTTCGGGCACGTCCGACCGCGCCGACAGAGCCGTGCACACGCGGAGCGCGACGACGACGAACGCGAGCAGGATAAGCAGCGTGCGTATCGGGTGCCGCTTGCGTTTGCGGCGGCGGCGCGGCGCGGTTCTTTCATATCTTTCGTCTGTTTCGTTCAATGCTTTTCACCTCATAACAAGCCTAACATCAAAAATCGTATTATGGGGTTAGGGCAATATTAAGAATTTACTAAGATTGCCGTATTTGCCGCGCGATTACGGCAAACACCCATATCACAGCGAGAACGCCGTGATACGGGTGCCGTATTTTTCTTATTGTTCAACCCTAGGTTTGTAACTGTTTAACGTAACTAAAACTTGGCACGGCTTCGGCGTAATTACTCGGCTGAAATTACGAACTTGTACACGGGCTGACCGCCGTATACCACCGTCATTTCCGCGTTGCCGAGCGTTGACTTAATCGCCGCGCGAAGCGTGTCCGTCTCCGTCGCCGTCGCGTCCTCACCCGTGAACACGGTGACGAACTCGGGCGAAGTCTCGGCGAGCGAGGTGACGAGCGCGTCCGCAATGTCAGCAAGGTTGTTGCAGCTAAGGACGAGCGAATCCTCCAGCAGCGCGAGATATTCGCCCTCCCGAATGTCGCGCCCGTCAAACACGGAGTCGCGCGCCGCGAGCGTAATCTGCGCCGTGCGCACCGCTTCAATCGCGTTCGTCATAGCCTCAACGTTGACCGCCTCGTCCAATGTCGGGTCAAGCGCGAGCATTGCGGAAACGCCCTGCGGTATCGTCTTTGACGGTATGACGATGACTTTTTTGGAAGAGAGCGGCACAGCCTGCGTCGCCGCCATGATAATATTCTTGTTGTTCGGGAACACGAACACGGTTTCCGCCTGCGTCTGCTCAATCTTTGCGAGAATGTCCTCCGTCGAGGGGTTCATCGTCTGCCCGCCGGTAATAATCCCGTCCGCGCCGAGGTCGCGGAACACGTCCTCCATGCCGCTGCCCGTGCAGACGGCGACCGCGCCGTATTGCTTGTCGGACAGCACCGCCGCGGGTAGATTCGTCCGCGCTTCCTCCGCCTGAACGAGCTTTTCCGTGTGCTGCTCGCGCATGTTCTCAATCTTCACGGACAGGAGCTGCCCATACGTGAGCGCTTCCGTGAGTATAACGCCCGGCTCGTTCGAGTGGACGTGAACCTTGATAATCTCATCGTCGTCCACGACGACTACGCTGTCTCCCCGCGCGTCCAGAAAAGCGCGGAGCGCGGACGGGTCGCGCGCGGACTGCCGCGACACGATAAACTCCGTGCAGTAGGTGAAGGTTATATCGCCCGTGTCGAAGTCCGAAAAGTCCGCCGCCGCGCGCGCAACCGTGTCCCCGCCCTCAACCGAGAGCGTCTCGCCGCGCAGGGCGCGAATCATGCCGTCCAGAATATACAGATAGCCCTTGCCGCCCGCGTCGATAACCCCCGCTTTTTTCAGCACGGGATTCAGCTCAATCGTGTTCGCGAGCGCGACGTAACCCGCTTCAAGCGCGGCTGTCAGCACGGTTATAATGTCGCTCTCCGTCTCCGCGACGCGAACGGCTTCCTCCGCCGCGAGACGCGACACCGTGAGTATCGTACCCTCCGTCGGCTTCATGACGGCGCGATAAGCCGCCTCAACACCGTCCGACAATGCGGCGGCAATCGTCGCCGCGTCCGCCGCTTCGCAGTCCTTAAGGTGCTTCGCCGTGCCGCGAAACAGCAGCGAGAGGATAACGCCGGAGTTGCCGCGCGCCCCGCGCAAAAGCGCGTTCGCCGTCAATTCCGCGACGCGCCCGAGAGCTTCCGCGTCCGCGGCTTTCATCGCCTTGGCTCCCGCGCCCATTGTAAGGCTCATATTTGTACCCGTGTCGCCGTCGGGGACAGGGAAAACATTCAGGTTATTGATTTCGGTTTTGTGCGTCTCGATGGCGGCGGCGGCATTGAAAACCATCGCTTTCCATACCACGCCGGTAATCTGCTGTGCCATATCATTGACACCTCCCTGTAGTCATCGCGAACTATACGCACAGCTTTCGCGTCCGTATGCGCTGCCTGTCGTCGCCGATTTGTTAACTCGGCTTATCCGACAATCATCGAATCCACGAATATATCGACGCTGCGTATAGTAACGCCCGTCGCGCCCGTGACCTTATACCGCACCTCTGACATAATGCTCTCGCAAATCTCGGGTATATTCACACCCGGGTCCACCGCGATATGCAGCTCAACGGATATTGTACTGTCGTCATTATATGTGATATGAACGCCTTTGCCCATAGACTCCCGCTTGAGTAAGTGCACGAGGTCGTCCGTAACGGAGCGCACCGTCATGCCCTTTACGCCGAAGCAATTCGTCGCCGCCTCACCCGTGAGCGTCGTAAACACCTCGCGGGAAATGCTGATAGTCCCGAGCTGATTTTGCTGTTTTACCATAATGTCAACACCCCCCAATAAAATCGCCGCTAAAGTACTGTTCAGTTTATCACAAACTCACACAAAGTACAAGTATAATTTCTCCTTATTCTCCGCGTCCCCGCCGCGCGGCTCTTGTTGCGCGTTGCACTACGCCCTGCTGTTTTGGTTTTTCTTTTGTTGTTTATTCTCAAAGGAGATTTGCTCGCCTATCCGGCGGGGACCCCCTTTCTTATGCGAGAAAGGGGGGAAAGCGCATTTAAGAGGGGGCAAGCCCCCTCTTAAAAATCACCCCCA
>JAISKH010000027.1 GCA_031261325.1 Oscillospiraceae bacterium | reverse complement strand
CAGCCCTTGACAGGCTGCCCGCTAAATATTTTTCAAGGAGGGGTCAACGTGAAAATTGACGACGACGAAATGCAAGTACCCGCCGACGCGATTGAAGCGTTGGCCCGGTGCCTGCTCCCTGCGATGCGCGAGTTTTTTGACAGCGCGGAGGGACAACGCGAGTTTGCCAAATGGCAAGCCCGGCAGCGCACCGAACAGTTGGCTGAACCGCCGGAGGAAAAGAATCTCCGCGAAGCAAGCTGACAAACAGCAAAGGGCGGGAGCAATCCCGCCCTTTGTCATACCACAGATAGCGAACACAGTTCGCGCAGCAGACGAGCGGAGCAAGGCTTAACGGTCGGCGCATTTTTGCGCTGACCGAGAGGGCTTGGGACACTTCCCAACAAGCGAGTGTGGCCACACAGTCATTGCTTGCGAAGTCTGCAAATGACGATTTGGGCACCCAAATCTACTGCTTGCCACGGCTGAAATCATCGTTATCGTTGTGTGCGAATTTTTGCAGATTTCGATACTGGCAAGCAATGACTTCGGCTCGCCGAAAACTCCGTGGCAAGCAGGGGCTGCGCTGCCGCACAGACCTCACTTGCCGCTTGTTGGGGAGACCCCAAACCCTCTCAACCCTACGGATTGTTAAGCCAACAAGTTGGCTGCTGTGCGATGTGTTGAAAGCATAGCCTGTGAATAATAAAAAATATTTCCCCAATCACCAACAATTCTGAAAAAACAGGTTGCTCCTAAACATTTAATAACCAAGCGATAAATTCTTCATTTGATATATGTCTCGAATTCGTAAGGTCAGAATCATATTCCGTCTTGCTTACGCCAAGTGGCTGTTCTTCCTTAAAGCGAGGGACATCTTGTGCCTTGAAAATATGTAGATTTCTATCGACATACCCTGTGTCAAATCTTATGCTGCTTAATTCCGATTCATCAAAGTTTTTAACAAAATCTTCAATGTACATCAAAGTGTTAAAGTTTGTTTTTGCAATTATTTGTACGTCCTTAATAAGTTCAAGCAACGAGAGTCCGCTATCGTCATCGCGGAGCAAAATAGAAATCACAAAAATATCGTACAGGTCAGATAATAGTTGCTCGTGTCTGAAATGGTGAATGCGCAATTCATTTGTTGTCGTTTTGACCTCTATCTTTTTTTGAAATGAAATAGAAAAATCAAACTTCATTTTTTCTTTCTTTTGCCAGTAATCGCCGAGGTTTATGCCCAAATCATTAAAATACTTGATTGCATATAATTCACCGAAGAACCCTTGAAGTTCAACCGTGCTTGCTTTGTGTGCATTGGCAAAAAGATTGGTGAGTGAGGTAAAAAGTTCCGAAAGGCTCTTAACCGACTGTTCACTCGCATCACTAATAAACGCCAACGAGAGGCGAATAAATGCAACAATTTCATTTTCATTGTGGCTAAGACAGGTTAGGACATTCATAATTTCTTCCGCATTAGCATCATCGCCTTTTATGGAACAAATGGCATTAAACCAAAATATTAGTTTCTTTGTCTTTTGTATTGTCGGACGAAGTTGTGCATTATGTGAAATTACAGAAAAAACAGGATTGTCGTCAGAATCTTTCCCATAGAAAACCTCCACGCCGTCAGTTTCGATTTTCACAAGAGTATACTGCCTTTCCTGTGGCGCATCCATTACCATTATTTCATTGTAAATCTCTCTAATCTTATCCATACGGGAATCCTCCTTACAGGCGTCCAATGATTCTATCCATCTGCTCTGCATATTCTATGGGGATATACAACGCGAGCGCAGGTGCGTAAAAAGCCATCTCGGGTTTATTCCTCGCCTTAACCATATGTATTTGCAACTGCATAACGTGACCGCGGTCTGGCAAAATCATAGCACCATCACCGGGGTAATATGTTGTGCTTGCTTTGTTCGGATTATGACCTTGGAACAACTGGTTTATTTGTCCATCAGCCCTTAATGTTCTCTGTTCGCCCTCTCCGTCTCTTATCCACATAATATCTATCTCGGGAGTAATATTTGCTTTCTTTAACACTTCACCGATTTTTCTAAACATTGCGGTATCAACGTGGCTATTTACAGGAAACTCAAGGTTGGATAGCAAGCCATCACACAATTCGAAATAATTAAGACCTCTTACCATTTTATGCTGATTCACGCCATTATAACTACGCAATTCAAGGGCATCTTCGTAGGCAGTTCTAAATGTGCTAATTTTATCTATAGTGCGCTGAACTGCCACGGAGTCTGCCAATAAATAATCTTGTTTTGACCACTCTGAGAAATTTAGACGTTCGGCTTCTGCTACATTCTTTCTGGTTAAATTAAGTCGCTTACTCGCTAAAATAAATATACGGGGGATTTCTTTGAATGAAATACCTTTTGCCTGAGCTCGTTCAATCGAATCCCACAAATCATCTTCGTGTTCATATATTGCGGAAAAATCCTCTTTTATCGTCTGCGTGGTATACACCCTACAAACATCAAGATAAGATTTTTTATAACCGAACCATCTTGCTCTTTGCTCTGTATTATCAACATTTGCTTTACCTTTTGCGCGTCGCATAATATAAGTGACAGCAAGTCCTTTAATCGTAATACCACGTTCTACCATATTTCCACCGACGAATATATTGTAAGGATAATATTTTGCATTATTACTGGCATCTTCATCACTATTACATAGATGCGGAGGAGCGCATTTCTTCACGCAATCTATCACATATGGGTACAATTCGTTATATTCTGGCATAGCAACGCCATCAGTTACAAAGTGGTCATAGCTCTTTTTGAGTAAATTGTTAAACGGCTCAAAGCTAATATCGATAATGCCGTCAGCTATTTCTTTTGCTTTTTCTTGCCAATCACAGACAACACAAGTAACTTTGTCGATGACACGCTTATGGTCAAACTTCTTCTGACTCGGATGAATTAACATAGAGTGATTTTTTCCGTCACCGCGATATTTTCGCAATGCTCCACCGACAAAGAATGCTGCTAAGGAGTCGTAAAAGGAATCAGGAACGCCTTCCTCATCCAAAAGATTTGGTTCATCCTCTGATATTATCCTTACAAGCGTATCCTGATTCTCACCGTGAAATTCGTGTAAACCGCAATACTCTTCGCCGGGATAAACTAAGTGCCCGAAATCAGGAGAAAGTTTATCCCACGTCTCTATCAGAATATTGGCTTGTGGAGTAGCCGTAATCGAAACGAAGCAATGACGTTTCAGTTTTTCTTTTAGTTTAATTACTGCTCCATAAGTTGAACTCATCAATTTTTCATAAGCTTTGGTGTTGAGAGTTGCTTGGTCGCCCTCATCGTCAATAATTAGGGTCGGAATATCCCTCAGTACAGCATCATCAAATATTTCAGCAATCTTATTGATGTGTTGAGGATGCTTTAATCCCACAATGATTACCTTTCGACCTTCGCTCAAAAAGTTTCTTATTGTCTGTGCATTTAGCAAAGAGGTGTTTTGCTGCGTGTTGAGAATAGGCAGTACATCTGTACCTACGCTATTGTAGTAGCCCTCAATTCGTTGCACGTTCTGAGCAAGCAGGTTTTTCTTGCTACCACCAAGAACAATATTTACGCCGTATCCATTATCGAATGACAAAGCGGTTAGAGCTATGAAATTTGAGGTTTTACCGCTCTGAACCTTTCCTATAACAACGCCAGTTTCAGCATTGGGTGCAGTATCTTGCGGATTAGGACATTGGCTAAGAATGTTAGCAGCATTATTAAATATATTGTCTACTGCTTCTTGCGGAATATCATCGTTCAACAGTTGGACGGCGATATTTTCCTTGAAGTACCCAGCGCAATCAATACACCAAGCAGCATCTTTCTTGTTTAAGATACTCATTGATATGCTTTGGCTCATCTTGTTTCCCCTCCATTAACGACCTGCTCTAAAATAGAGTTCATTTTTCGCCGTATGTCACTTGCCGCAATTCTTCCATCGCTCGAAACGAGCAATGCATCAATCTCCGCTAAAACCATTGCGATTACTAACTTTGTCATAATTGCGAGAAAATCTTTATTCTCATTGAATGGCTTGAAAAAGGCGTGTTTAAGATTGATTGATATATAGTAGTCGGTACTATTTCTTCTCGTTACATTAACCCAAGACCCGAGAGCATTAGATGAGTCGAAGTGAATCTCAAATTGGTACTCTTTTTCCTTATAGTTAAATGGCATAATGTAACTTTCAGGTCCCACTACCCTAATTGCGGGGTCATTCGAGGAAATTATTTCCTCGATAGGGGTTGCGTACTGTTCGTTTGCATCATCTTCTTGATGAACTTGTTCATTGCCGGTAGTAGGTACAAAAGGCACTGCAACAGGAGTTGCACTTGCTTCTGTGATAACTCCAGCTCGTTCCAAGTCGTTTACTGCTTGATTCATAACCACATTGGTTTCTGCCTGTTGTCTCACACGAATAGTTCCCGCTTTTTGGCGGTACTCACGAATCAGTGGTTGCAATGCCTCTATAAAACTTTCCTCAAGTCCACTATTGTGCCAATCGAAGTCATCCTTTGCTTGTGTTACAGGCCAGTTGTCCATATGTATCTCGCCAAAAAGACGCTGATACTCAAAAGAGTTTTGGTCACCAAAAAGCTCTTTCGGGCGGTAATTTCTGTCCGAACCTCCAACAATTACACGACCTCTGCGCATTAAGGTGAATCCGGCATCGTGTAAACTGGCGGGGATTCTGAGCGCGACAAAGCCGTGGCAAAACAAATCTAAACCATTGTGAGGAATAGTGAGAAAAATATCCTTTTTCCAGATGCGTGTTTCACCATTATCAAGTTCTTCCTCGAAAATGGTCGGTTCTTTGTAAAATAGCTCAGTATCGCCATAAGTGATAGCGATTTCACCGTTCCTAATATCTTGCCTGTAAATACTACTCAAGAGTTCTTTAACCTTGCCAATGGTTCGAGAGCCAGTGATTTTCTTGTTCAGATTTTCAATTTTGATAATAGTGTAATGTTCTTCGGGGGTTGACTCGAAAATATCCAAATCGACCTCTGTATCCTTGAAGATAGCTAACCTGTCAACATCTACAGTTGCGTTATATCCAAACTCTGACGCTAATTGTGTCGAGTAAACGCTCCACTTAGACCCGAACCAACAAGCCGCCGTTTTTAGTCCCATACCAAACTCATTGCGCCCGCTTGTGTTAGTCGGCACTTTATCCAACTGGATTGCTCGCTCAAAATCCTCAAGTTCCATACCAAAGGCATTATCCGTAATCGTTAGAGAGTCATCACCGCCATCTCGCGCCTCGTAAACGATGCTGATTTTCAGTTTGCCAAAATTGGGTGTAGCCCTTAATTGTTCTCTGTGGTCGAAGTAGCTTTGGGTAGAGTTATCCACAAACTCAGCAATAGCCGTCCACGGCTGATAACTCAGCCGCTTATAAGTAGCATAGACACCCGATGTTGGTCTGATGTCAATTTTGTTTTTCTTCATCGGTGTCCCACCCTTTCTTTGCAAAACTGAACAACTTAGAGGAGAGTTTCTTTAATATTTTTACGTTCACAGAGTTTCCAAGTTGCTGATATGCTTGGTTGTCGCTCCCTGTAAACTTATATGCACCGTGAAAATTCTGAAGATTCGCAGCTTCACGCGGCGTAATCTGTCTAAATCGTTCTTTCTCATTGTCCCAAATAATCGGCGTGTTCACCATTGCGACAAGAGATGGGTAAAATGTTGGACGCTTGGCGCGAATACCCGATTGCCGTATTTGTATAATCGTGTCACGAATATCGGTAACGTCTGTTCCACAATTCCACTCAAACTTTTGGTAGAGTTTTATTTTATTGAGCATATCGTGACGGACAATCCAATCATCTATAAATTTCTTATTGGTTTCATAAAGTTTGCGGTTGTTATCGACAAAGCGTTGCTTCCACTTAGGCATTTCATCATAGCCGATTTTTCGTTTGTACCACGCAAACTTTTTATATCCGACTCCAAAACTGTTAATCCATATTGGAAACCCAATGATTTTTATATTTGTGGCAATACGGAACTCTTCCCAAGCAAAAATCATTTCGGCCTGTTCATCGCTAATAGCATAACGGTCCGGAGCATTCGGCTCTAATATTGTCCGCGCGTCACCCATTTTGCAGTTATCCTTACCTCGGAAATGCTCTAATCCTAAATCAGAGGAGTGAATATACCCGTTCGTTAAAATCTCGGTATTGCGTATATCTTTTCGCATACCGAGAATATAGACCCGCTCACGAATCTGTGGGATTCCAAAATTGTGCGGAGACAAAATCACAGGTTCTTCTGTAATATAGAAGTTTCTTTTCATTAACTCCGTCTTGATAATGCCCCAATTCTCGGTTTTATCTGCAAGATTGCGGACATTCTCCAAAATCAAAAACTTTGCTTCGGGATGCACGTCAAGTATATCCATAATCACATAAAAGAGATTTCCGCGATGCTCATCGCTGAATCCTTTTTGTGCACCAGCCTTACTGAACGGCTGACAAGGAAACCCCGCGCAAAGCACATCGAATTGAGGTATACTCTGAGGGTCAATTTCTCGGATGTCGCCCTGTACGTTTACGTTCTTAAAGTTCAACTTATATGTATCAACACAGGCCTGGTTGATTTCTGAAGCCATAACGCATTCGCCACCGAGATAGCGCATAGCTTGATGAAATCCGCCGATACCTGCGAACAAATCAATGAACCTAAACTTGTACGGTTTTATCGCCCCTCACCTCGATTCTTGTGGGATTCTGTCCTTTTCTACTTAATATAAACGGTTCGTGACCGCGCCTCTTGCGCTTACTCCAAATTCTTAGTAAAAAGCACAAATCCGAACCCGTCCCCCACCGGGACAATAGGTGAGTGGCGGGGTTCGGATTTTCCAAACTGTGGCGGAGGATGAGGGATTCGAACCCCCGTGGGCTTTCACCCAAACGGTTTTCAAGACCGCCGCGTTATGACCGCTTCGCTAATCCTCCACATACGCTGACATTATACCGACCGCCGCGCAAAATGTCAATAGCGCGCCGCACATTCCGCGCAACGCAATTTATTCCCGCGGTCGCTCCAGCCGATAAATCGCGAACTCGCGCTCAAGCCGCTCGGTGCGGTTGACATATCCCGCCGCCGAAAGTGCCGCCTTCAACTCAAGCGTCGTCGTCCGCACCTCGACATGGCGGTGCCACCCCAGTTCCTGCCCGAGCATCGTGGCATAGTCGCCCATCGGGTTCATGCGCGTGCCCTCATGCGTCGCGCCGGGAAGATACAGAACCTGCGCCGTGCGGTCGTATACAACGACGTCGTAGCACTCAAGCAGGTACAGCATCGCGTCTGGCGCGGCAATCCGCACCATAAACTCGTCAATTGTGATTGCTTCGACCTCTATGTAAACCACCTCATTCCGCAGCCGAACTTACCTATACAGCACGGAGCGCAGCATGACATAATAGACCTCAAGCTCGCGCATCACCTCATCGCCGGGCTTGCCTACGTTGTCGCGCAGACAACCGTCCGTGACGTAATTCGCGAGGTTCATCGCGACCTTTTTCGGTATGCCCGTCTTTAGCTTTGCCCAATTGACGTTCGTGAAAATCTTGCGGTAAGCGGCGTTCACGCCGGAGGGATTCAGCTCCATAATTGCCGCGAGCAGTTCCTTGTCCGTCTCGCGCTCGACCGACGCGAGGAACGCGTACATGCTCGGGTGGCGCGCCGTCACGCGCATTTTCGTGCGCGTCGCCTGTCTCATGCAGTCGAAAAAGTCGGGCGTGCCCTCGTCCATCTCCTTGATAATCGCGCTGCACGCGCTGTCAAACATGTACAGGTACAGCTCCTTTTTCGTGCCGAAGTAACGGAACAGCGATGCCTTGGAGATACGCGAAGCCGCCGCAATGTCGTACATCGAAGTTTTTGCGTAACCGTTCTGCCCAAAGCAGTCAAAAGCCGCGTTCATTATCTTCACGCGCTTGTCGCGTGGGAGCTTATCAAAAGCCTCCATAGTATCTCCTCCAAAATTAGTGTCCGACCGATTCGGTCAGCCGCAACCCCTTGCGAGAGAATGATGTTAAATGCAATATATCACGAAAAACCGATTCGGTCAATAGAAAAAAGTCGAAAATCTCACGCTTTTTCAAGGCTCCGCGTCATAGCCTCCCGCCGAGCGAGCAAGCGGCGTCGTTTGTGATTTCTAACCGCGAACGCCCCGCAATTTCGTCAACCCTACAAATTTTTCAGTTACCTGAGAAATTGAAAATTTTCTCTTGCAATGTTTTTCAAACTATGGTATATTAACCAAAGCTAAACCGTAAAATCGGAGTATATTTGTAGAAGGAGCGATATAACAATGGGTTACAATTACAAGGACGCAATTATTTTCGTCACCGGCGGCGCGTCGGGTGCGGGACTGGGACAGGCTAAGAACTTCGGCAGACAGGGCGCGAAAGTCACAATCGTTGACATTCGCCAGGAAGCAATCGACAAGGCTCTTGATGAGCTGCACGCGGAAGGCATCGACGCTATCGGCTTCAAGATGGACCTCACGAACCGTGAAGAGTACATAGCCGCCGCGGACGCCGCGGAAGCGCATTGGGGCGGACCCCCGAACTTCCTGTTCAACACGGCGGGCGTTAACAGCTTCGGACCTGCGGAAGCTTCCACGTTTGAAGATTATGACTGGATTCTCGGCGTTAACCTGAACGGCGTTATCAACGGTTTTGTTATCTTCGTGCCGCGCATCATCAAGGCTTACGGCACAAAGGACGGCACACAGGCGAACGCGCACATCTGCGTCGTTTCCTCAATGGGCGCGTTTGACGGTTATTCGACCGACGCTCCGTACTCCGTCTCCAAGGCGGCTGTCAACAACCTCGCGTTCAGCTACTACGATGCGCTTAAGCCCTACGGCATCGGCGTTACCGTTCAGTGCCCCGCGAACATCAACTCCAACATCGGCGAGGCGATTAAGACGCGTCCGGCGCACCTCCAGAACTCGGGCTACTACACCTCCGAGGGTACAATCAACATGCTGAAGAGCATTCACGCCACGGGTATTGACCCCGTTCGTCTCGCGCAGGCAATGCAGTACGCGATGGAGAACGGTCTCCCGCTGTGCATTCCGGGCTACGGCGGCGGCGACGACGCGCCCCTCACGAATCCTCTCGCGGACAACACGTTCACGAAGTTCATTCGTTGGAGTTCCGTTGAAGGCTTCCAGGCGATTGCGGACGAAGCGAAGGCACAGGCTGCGCAGCGCGAAGAGATGATGAAGCGCTTTGCCGAGCAGCAGGAGCAATGGAAGAAGGACCACCCTGGCGAAGAGCCTCCCGCACCGCGCGGTTTCGGCGGCTTCGGCGGCGGCGCGCCCGCGGACCCGAACGTCCCGATGGAGACTTTCGGTCAGGCACGCCCCGACCTCGACTGGGTTCGCGACGACGCGAAGAAGAAATAAGTAAACCGACAATTAACAAGCCCGTCATTTTGGCGGGCTTGTTTTTCGTATCAGCCGCCGAACGGCGAATCGCAAAAACCCCCGCTCTTTCGAGCGGGGGCAGTTAGTGCTTAAAGCTTATTTAGAAAACTTCTTGCTGGGGTCAACGTAGTCAAGGTCGGCGCGAGCCTGACCGAACGCTTCGCCGCCCTCGGGCACACCCCACATGGACGGAGGAGGACCGGAATCGTCGCTGACGGGAGGAGGAGGTGCGAAGTTCTTGAAGCGCTCCGCGTCCGCAATAGCGCGCTGCTCTGCGGTAAGCGTGTAGTTCTCAATCGCCTCGTGCTGTCCGCGAAGCATTGCGGCGCGGCCGTCCGGGTTGTGGTCGGGCAGAACGATAATGCGACCGTTCTCAATGCCTTCCTTAAGGATTTCGCCCAGCTCAACGGGGTCAATACCCGTCGCGTGAATCGCGCCGAGTGTTTTCATCGTGCCCTCGGACACGTGATAACCCGTGTTCTTCAGGTGCTCGGGACGGAACTTCTCGGCGTTGCCGATGTTGGAGTTAATGTTGCCCGGGCAAAGAACCGTCGCGCTTGCGCCGTAAGGCTTCAGGGCTTCGGCATAGCTGTAAATCAGGTTGTTAACCGCTGCCTTTGCCGCGGAGTACGGACCCGTCGTGGAACCCGCCATGAAGCCGCCCATTGACGAGGTCGCGGCGACGTGGAACTCTTCCTTATGCGCATACGCCTTAATCATGCGCGGAACGAAGATGAGCAGACCGTTGACGACCGCGTCAAAGCAAACGCCGACAACCCAATCAAAGTCGTCAAACGTGGACGCTTCAACGGGACCGAACGAGTTAACGCCCGCCGTCTGAATGAGAAGATGCGGGGGACCGCCGTAAATTTCCTCAACCTTGTCCGCGGCGGCTGTATACGCAACGCGGTCCGTGAGGTCGAGCTTTATTCCCGTAACGTTTTTCGGGTCTGTGCCGGAGTATGCGACGATTTCTTCGACAGCCGAATCCAACGCGTCCTGACGAACGTCAGCGATGACGACCTTCATGCCCGCCTTGGAGAAAACCTTCGCCTGTCCTTTGCCCGCGCCCGACGCGCCGCCGGTGATGAATGCGATTTTTCCTGCAAAGTCTTTCATTTTATGCACTCCTTCTGTAATGTAATTTTTTCGGGTGACTTCACCCACAGATAGCCTACACAGTATAATATATGCAAGCGAACGGCTTGTCAAGACATATTTTTTGTTCAGTATTCCCAAAGACAGGTACCTGATGAATTTGCGGTAATCGCGCGGTTGAATCGCGCGGAAAAACGTGATATTATGCCCGTGTTAATGAAACCCGCAAGGAGGCTACGCATGATTATTTGGATAAACGGCGCGTTCGGCGCGGGGAAAACCACCGCCGCTTTTGAGCTTCAACGCCGAATCCACGGCTCGTTCGTGTTCGACCCCGAGAACATCGGTTACTACTTCCGCAAGCACCTGCCGCTGTCCGAGGGCGCGAAATCAGGCGACTTTCAGGATATACCGCTCTGGCGGTCGATGAATTACGACATGCTCCGCTATGCCGCGCGCGAGTTTGACGGCGTGATTATCGCGCCGATGACGGTCGTAAACCCGCAGTATTTCGATGAAATAATCGGCAAGCTGCGCGGCGACGGCGTGGACGTGCGCCACTTTATCCTGTGCGCGTCACGTGAGACGCTGCTCAAGCGGTTGAGCCGCCGACTGGAGCGCGGCGACACATGGGCAAAGCGGCAGATTGACCGCTGCGTGACCGCGTTCGGCACCGTAATTGACGGCGAAAAGCTCAATACCGACACGATGACGGTCGATGAAATCGTGAGCGCAATAGGGGCGCGGTGCGCCGTCGAGCTAACCCCCGACCGCCGCGGCAAATTGCGCAAGTGGCTTGACCGCATGTTCGTCCTCGCGCGGCACATACGGTAATGATAGGTTTGCGGGTAAATCGGAATTTGGCGGAATCATAGTTCTTTATAGAAAGAGCGCAAATCCGACTTAACTGTATCGGGAAGATTGTGCCATCTCACGCCTTGTATAGCCCCCTCAATAGCGCAAAGCATACTCAAGCAAGCGGTTGTGTCCTTTAATCGCACTCGCAAGAAAGCGTCTTTGCTCCCCATGTCGAAAAGCTCTTGCCGCGTTGATATGCCAACGCCGATGAGCTTCTCCTCAATCACCGTGCTTATATTCGGAAGCTTTGATAACTCACCCATTAGTATTATTCCCCCTCAACAGCCGTCGGCTGCGGCGGCGGGGCGAGCTTCACCTTCAGCGCGGCGTACCCCTTACGCACGCCGTACCCGCCCGCCATAATCAGGCAAGCGACGAGCATCACGAGCAGGACGTACAGCGTCGCGTCCTTCCACCCGAGCGGTATAGGCTGAAAGCTGTCGTTATACCCTCCCGTGCCGGAGAGGAACAGCAGCCAGCTGCCCGCCGAGGACGAGCTGTACATGTTCATGTAAAGCTGACCCTTGACCCACATCAGCCCCTGCATGTAGACCTGAATCAAATGCACGTGCGCGAGGTACATCGCGAGAGAAATGTGCCCGAACGCGCGCCAGAACGGCTGGTTCAGGAACCGCGATATGTACGTTTTATTCAGGAATGAGAAGAAGATAATCATCATTATGTAAGGGATTTTGCGGAAGTTATCGAGCGATATGGGCTGATGAATCGTCAGCGCGAAGAACCGATAAATCGCGTAAGCCTCAAGCAGGGACAACAGGATAATGCCGAGCTTGCCGAACTCCTTTTTGGACACATGGTCATAAATGCAATATACGCCCACACCGAAGCTCATCTCCGAAATCGCGTGCACCGTCCCCGCGTTGAACAGCCCCATTTTGACGCTGTGGTCAATCATCATGTTCGAGTTAAGCGTGAAGAAAATGTACCCCAAAATACCGATTGCGGGGGCGGCAAACGTCGTGAACTCATAATTCTTGTTGATTGCGTAAGTGTACACATAGCCGACGAGCATCAGCGCGGTAAGGAACCACATGGGTCCGAGCGTCGTGCTGTTAACGCCGAACGGCGTGCCGACGAGGAACAGCAGCTCCCACTCGGTGTTCATCAGCGTGCGCAGAATGTTCGGCTTAACCCCGGGCATCGCGCCCATGGACTGCACGCCGAGCAGCGGATAGATAATAAAGCCGAAAATGAGCACGCCGATAAGTATCGGGTACGTCGCCTTTAGTTTTTTGCGCACGAAATCAATGGCGAGCGCGTGCGCCTCGCGCGTGCTCATGCGCTCCGTCAGCTTTGACGTTCTGCGCCGCGCCGACATTGCCATTGTGAAACCCGCGAGTATAAAGAAAAACTCAACCGCGCTGGAACCGGCGGGAATAAGCTTCGTAATCGACGGGAAAAACAGGTCGAGATGGTAGATGCACACAAAAAACGTGAAGAAAAACCGCCAAAATTCAACGCTTGAGATTCTGTTACTGCGCGGCTTTTTTGGCGCGGAGGTTATGGTGATTGATGCGTCGTCGTACATGGAAATGCCCCCTATTAGGTTGAGTATATTGGGCGCGACCCCCGCCAAAATATGGCAGGGGTCGCGTCTTGTCGTGCGGTTATACGAGGTAAGGATTCTTCGCTTCGAGAATGTCCTTATAATCGTTCGGGTCCTGAATCTTGCCGTATGCGCCAATCATGACGAACACATCGGAATCGGTGCCGTCCGGCGCGGTCATCGTGCCGAAGCCGCGACCCACGTCATAGCAATGGTTGTAGTTGTCGAGGAAGCACAGCGTGTCGCTGCGGAAGCCGGCTTTCGCGCCGAGAATCTTCTCCATGTTCTGCTCCGTGCAGGACACGAGGTAAACGCCGTCCTTAATCTTGACGTAATGCGACGGGTCGTCTGAGCTGGGCAGCGCGCTGACGATGCCGTTAAAGTTGTCGGTCGTCGCGTCCGCCGCCGCGGAAGCGCCCGCGGAGCGCGGATACGTTATGCGGTACCAGTTCGGCGCGTAATACGCGTGAACCGTCGCCATGTCGGGCGAATACTGCCATTGCACGACGTTGCCAATCATGTCGTTCGAGAAACCGTGACGCGGATAGTGCTTGTACTCAACGCCCTCCTGCGCGATTGCGCCAAAGACGAACTCCGTGTCAACAAGGTACGGCCAGCGCGGGTTGCGCCCGACGGACGCGATGAGGTGCGTGACAAGGTGCTGCTCGAGGTCGATTACGAACGTGAAGTTCTGGCGTTTCGCGAATTCGACGTTTGCGAGGTTCCAAGAAACGAGATAAATCGCGTCGTCGCCCTTGAGCGCGGAGTACTTATCAACCTGCGGCGCCTTAGGCTCTTTGTTGACATAGTTCCACTCAAGCGTCTCTTTGTCAACGAAGTTGAGTATGATGTCATACCCGTCGTCCATGAGCAGCTCGAACTTCTGTCCCGCCAGCTCATAGCATTTTGGCGGAACGTATTGAAACGCGCCACCGCCGAACTTGCTGAATTCTCTGAGATCCATGTGTAATTTCCTCCTAATATGTTAATTTTAGTATTCCCAAAGTAATGCGAGTTGTGTTCACGCGCGACCGCTATTTGTCGGCGATAATCTGCCCGTATCCGCCGACTGTGCCGAGCGGGGGCAAACCGGGTACGCCGAACAGGTCGCCGTCAAACAACACGGAGAAGAAATCGCTCGCCAAGAACAGCCCGACCTTCAAGCCGCCGAAGCTCACCTGCCCGTACTGGAAGTACAACCCCTCGGCAAGGCGAATCGCGGCAAAGCCGTTAATCTCAAACGGCGGCATCGGCATCGCGCCCGCGTTCGGGAACGAAACTGACAGCGAATCCTTGCCGTACTTAACGCGCGCCGTGAGGTACGGCGAGAACGTCCAGTCAACGGTGTTGCCGTCCAAGTCGTCGGACAGCGCGTGACGCTCGCTCGTATCCGCCGCCGCGCCGTCGATATACCCGTAATCCGCCATGGGCGCGTCTCCGCCGACGACGACGTGCGTGGCAAGTCCGCGCTCAAAGTCCAATATGTACGTCGCGCCGAAGTTCTGAATCGCGAAGTTAACGAGATAGAAATTTTCGCGTAGCTTCAGGCACTCCGCCGGAAAGTCGTTAAGCCCGTCACTAAGCGTGACCTGCAAGCTGATGCCGTTCTCGAGCGGCACGCGAGCGAGCGATAGCGTGGTCTTGCGCCCGCTGTCAAACGTGAGGTCGAGCGGCTTGCCGACAAGCTCATAGCTGTTTGAGCGCGCGTAGCTCGTAAAGCTCTTGGAAATCGGATTGAAGTCTTTTAATGACATTTACTTACCCCGCCAATCAATAATTTTGCCGTAACCGCCGATAATCCGCTGAGCTTCGCCCGGCTTCCAAACGCTGCCGACAAACAGCACCTTGTTGAAGTCCATGAGCATATTTATAAATGTACCGTCAATCCACGCGCAGGACAGATACACGCCCTCCGCCGCCTTGAACGTGTGGTTTATGGTTGCCTCAATATCGCCCCAAATGCCGCCGTTGCCGTACATCACTTTGTAAACCGTGTCGGGACCCAAGTGCCATTCAACGGCGTTGCCGTCCAAGTCCTCTGAAAACGGGTCCGACGGCTCGGACTTAATGCCGCCGTAAGTGCCGTTCCCCGCGCCCGTTTGGAAATGCTCGCCATCGGGCATCTGCTCCGTTATGAGCGAAAACGTCTTTGCCGCGTCGTTCAGCGCGTAGACGCTTAACTTGTCGCCGTCCAACTCGCTGATGAAATACACATCGTCCGTAATCTTCGCGCAGTAGAAATCGGGGTCGGCTCCGTTCGGAAAGATAATGTCGATTGTTTTGCCGTTCGGATAACCGAAAAGCGAAGCGCGTATCAGCCCGGGAAGCTCATAATTCTGCGGCGCGGCATAAGCCGAAAGCCCGTCTCCCGCCGCCTTAATGGTTTCGCGCAAGTCCAAAATCAGCCAGCTCCTTTCATGTCAGTAACCACAATGTTTTTTGTGCAATATGACGATAAAACGCTTAAATCATTATATTACCCTTGGCAATAAAAGTCAAGCGGATATTTCAAGGACGCGGGGGAAGAATGTGGCGCATATGTTAAAACTGCGCAAATCCTCTTGAACATGCGCCGCGCCTGTGCTATACTGTCACAATAAAACGCAAAATAAAGTTAACCGCGACGTCGCCATTTTATGAAAGCTCGGTTAAGAGTATGAAACGGTTAAGAGTATGAAAAATGTAGCGCGAAAGACGGAACCGATTGAGCTGCGCCGCAGACAGCGTAAAATCATTGGCGTCACGCTGTTTATCCTCATGAATGCCGCCGTAATCGCAACGACGGCTTACGTTGATTTCGGCGGCGACCACGGCAACAGACCGCACCTTGCGGACATTAACGCGCTTTACCTGCTCGGCGCGTTCGGTTGCTTCGTCGTGACGCTGTGCACGGAGACGCTGAAATATTACCTCATGCTTAACCACCTGAAAAGCCCCAAGCCGATGTCAATCGCGTTCAAAGTCGCCGCGCTTGGCAAGTATTACGATAACATCACGCCGTTCGGCTCGGGCGGTCAGCCGTTCCAGTTCCTGTTTCTGAAGAAGCAGAAGGTTCCGACGGGCACGTCCTCCGCCCTGCCAATCGCGGGGTTTATCTCCATGCAGGCGGGCTTTATCCTGATAGCAATCATCGTGTTCATCTTCGGCAAACGCCTGATTGACAACGCGGCGGTCAGCATTGCCGCCGCAATCGGTTTTGTGTTCTATATATTCATGCCGCTCACGCTCGCCGCGTTCGCGATTTTCCCGCGCTTCATGTGCCGCGCAATCGAGTTTTTCGCGCGGATAGGGCACAAGCTGCGTCTCGTCAAGGACCCGAAAGCCGTCGGCGACCGCGCGCTCGGTATGCTTATCGCGTTCCGCGAGGGGTTGTCGTCCATACTGCACCACCGCATACTCACGCTGCAAATCTCCGTTCTGTCAATTATCTACAACGTTGCGATGTGCTCAATTCCGTACTTCGTGCTCAAGATGTTCGGCAGCGACCTTAGCTACGCCAGCGTGTTCTGCACGACGATATTTATTTACCTGTGCGTCACGTTTGTACCCACGCCGGGCAACTCGGGCGTCGCCGAAGGCTCGTTCTTCACGCTGTTTTCCGTCATAGGCGTTGACCATATGTTCTGGGCTATGCTCCTGTGGCGGTTCTTCTGTTATTATTCGTATATTATCACGGGGCTAATCGTCCTGTGGCACAACGCGGCGGAGAATCGCCGCCACCCTCCGGAGTAGCTGTGCTGTGACGTAATGTAACGGATAAACACAACACAACTTATTATGGGAGGGCATTGCCATGCTTGAAAAGCTATTGGAAATAGAGGAAAAATTTAAGGAACTGGAAGCGCGTATGCAAACGTCGGAGGTTTATTCAGACCCCGCGCTGTACGCGAAGCTCGCGCGCGAGCAAAAGGAGATTACGCCCGTCGTGACGGTATTCCGCCGCCTGACGCGCTTCCGCGAGGACATGGAAGCCGCGCTGGAGCTGGACGACCGCGACGAATACGAGGCTGCGCGTCTCGGCGCGGAGACGGCGGAGGAGGAGATTAAGCTGCTCCTGCTGCCGCGCGACCCGAATGACGACAAGAGCGTCATCATCGAAATTCGCGGCGGAGCCGGCGGAGAGGAAGCCGCGCTGTTCGCGAACAGCCTGTACCGCATGTACACGATGTACGGCGAGTCCCGCCGCTGGAAGGTCGAGATTGCGAACCTGAACGACACGGAGCTTGGCGGCATTAAGGAAGTCAGCTTCATCATCGAGGGCGACGGCGCGTACTCCCGCTTCAAGTTTGAGAGCGGCGTGCACCGCGTTCAGCGCGTGCCCGACACGGAAAGCTCCGGGCGTATCCACACCTCAACCGTAACCGTCGCCGTTCTGCCGGAGGTGGAGGAGGTTGACTTCGCCGTCAACCCGTCCGACCTGCAAATCGACACGTTCCGCTCAAGCGGCGCGGGCGGTCAGCACGTTAACAAAACGGAGAGCGCGATACGCATTACGCACCTGCCGACGGGTACCGTCGTCGAGTGTCAGGACGAGCGCAGTCAGCACAAAAACCGCGAGCGCGCAATGAAAATCCTCACCTCCCGACTTTATGAGGAGGAGGAGCGCAAGAAGAACGCCCTGCTCGCGGCGGAGCGCAAGTCGCAGGTAGGCACGGGCGACCGCAGCGAGCGTATCCGCACGTACAACTACCCGCAGGGACGCGTCACCGACCACCGCATCGGGCTTACGCTCTACAAGCTTGACGCGGTGCTGAACGGCGACCTTGACGAGATAATCGACGCGCTGAACATGGCGGACCAAGCCGAAAAGCTCCGCGCGACGGAGGGAGAGTAACCCACGCATGAGCGGAATATCCGTTACCGAAGCCGCGGAGCGGTTAAAGCGCGGCGAGCTTGTGATAATCCCCACCGAAACGGTGTACGGCATTGCGGCGAACGCACGCAATCCCGCCGCCGTCGCCCGCTTGCGCGAAGTTAAGAATCGCCCCGACGGCAAGGCGTTTTCGTGGCTAATATCCGATATTTACGACTGCGAAGCGTTTGCCGACGTGACGCGCGACGCGCGACTGCTCGCCGACGAGTTCATGCCCGGCTCGCTTACGCTTGTGCTGAACCGTAAAGACAGCAACGCAACCGTCGGCGTGCGATGTCCCGCGCATGAGTTGACGCTTGAGCTAATCCGCCTTGCGGGAGTGCCGCTCGCGTGCCCATCGTCAAATGTTTCGGGGCAAACGCCGCCGACGACCTATGCCGAAGCAATTGCGAATTTTGACGGCGAGGTGCTCGGCGTGGACGGCGGCGACTGCGCCGTCGGCGTGGAGTCCACAATCGTTGACCTGACGAGTGAGCCGCCGAAAATTCTGCGTCGCGGCGCAATCACTAAGCGCGCGATTGAACGGGCGTTGCGCCGCAAGGTTTCGGGTATGACCGTCGTCGGCGTGACGGGCGGCATCGGCGCGGGAAAGACGACCGCGCTCCGCGCGCTTGAAACGCTCGGCGCGCACGTAATCGACTGCGACAGCGTGTATCATTGGCTACTTTCAACGAGCGCGGACATGCTCCGAGAGATTGAAGCGCGATTTTCGGGCGTCGTGCAAAACGGCGCGTTAGACCGCAAGGCGTTGGGCGCAATCGTATTCGGCGACACGCACGCGCTTACCGCGCTGAACGCGATAACGCACAAATACGTCGGGCGCGAGGTTAATCGCCGCTTATCGGAGCAAGATAAGCTCGGCACGCGGCTCGTGGTAATCGAGGCGATTGCGCTAATCGAGAGCGGACTCGCGGACATGTGCGACTTGACAGTCGGCGTCGCGGCTCCCGAATACGCGCGAATCGCGCGGGTCACGGCGCGTGACGGCATAACGGAGCAGCAAGCGCAAGCGCGAATTGCGGCGCAGAAGCCCGACGCGTTTTACGAGGAGCGTTGCGACTTTGTATTGTGGAACGGATATGAAAACGAAAAGGACTTTTCGGAGTACTGCAAGATACAATTTAATAAAAAACTGGAGGAATACTAAATGAGCGACCTGATTTACAAGAAGCGCAATATCTACGACACGATTACGCCGGAGGAGCTTGCGCGCGCGAACGCATACGCGGAGGAGTACAAGCTCTTCCTAAACGCGGGCAAAACCGAGCGCGAAAGCGTAACGGAAGCGATACGCATCGCCGAAGAGCACGGCTTCGTGCCCTATGAGCGCGGCACGCAGGTAAAGCCCGGCGATAAGGTCTACAAGTCCCTGCGCGGCAAGGCGTTGTTCCTCGCCGTCATCGGCAACCTGCCGCTTACGGAGGGGCTGAACATCGCGGGCGCGCACGTGGATTCGCCGCGCCTTGACCTGAAGCAGGTGCCGCTTTACGAGGACGGCGGAATGGCGTATTTTCGGACGCATTACTACGGCGGAATCAAGAAGTACCAATGGGTTACGCTGCCGCTCGCGCTGCACGGCGTAGTCGCGAAAGCGAACGGCGAGGTTGTGCCCGTAAATATCGGCGAGAGCGACGACGAGCCGATATTCATGATTTCTGACCTACTTCCCCACTTAGGGCGCGACCAAAACAAAAAAACGCTCGGCGAAGCGTTTACGGGCGAGAATCTCCATATAATTTTGGGCAGCACACCCACGGGCGGCGAAAAGGACAGCGACCGTTTCCGCCTGACCGTCCTGAATTTCCTGCACGAGAAGTACGGAATTATCGAGGAAGATTTCCTGTCGGCGGAGCTGACAGCCGTACCCGCGGGCGCGGCGCGCGACCTCGGACTGGACCGCTCAATAATCGCCGCCTACGGGCACGACGACCGCTCCTGCGCCTTTGCGGAGCTGCGCGCGCTCCTCGACATTGAAACGCCGGAAAAAACCGCGATTTGCATACTCGCCGACAAGGAAGAGGTCGGCTCCGACGGCGTGAGCGGTATGCAATCAAGCGCGTTTGAGACGTTTATCGCCGACCTTGCGGGCGGATTATGCTTTGTGGCGCAAGCGTTTGAGAAGTCCTTCTGCCTGTCGGCGGACGTGTGCAACGCGTTCGACCCCAACTTTGCGGAGGTTTCCGAAAAGAGCAACGCCGCATTCATCAATCACGGCATGGGCATCATGAAGTTCACAGGCTCGGGCGGCAAGTCGGGCGCGAGCGACGCTTCGGCGGAGACGGTTGCGAAGATTCGCCGCCTGTTCGCCGAAAACGGCGTTGCGTGGCAGCTCGCCGAACTGGGCAAGGTTGACCAAGGCGGCGGCGGCACAATCGCGAAATACATGGCGAACCGCAACATTGAGACAATCGACGCGGGCGTGCCGATTCTGTCCATGCACGCGCCGTGGGAGCTTGCGTCAAAGCTCGACTGCTACATGACGTATAAGGGAGTTTTGGCGATTTATGGCGACAAATAACGAATACAAAGCGCAAATTGACGCGTGGTTTGAAGCTCACGGCGAAGAACTTGTCAATGACACGCTTAAACTAATCGGCATCAAGAGCGTTTTGGGCGCGCCGGAGCACGGCAAGCCCTACGGCGCGGGAGCCGCCGCCGCGCTCGACTTCACGCGCGAATGGCTGCACTCGCACGGGTTCGCGACCGAGACGTTTCAAGACTGCATGTTGTCGGCGGACTTGGGCGCGGAGACGGACGCGACCCCGAAGCTCGGCATACTCGTCCACGTGGACACGGTTGCCGCGCATGACGGTTGGGATTCCGACCCGTTCGTCGGCGAAGTGCGCGACGGCGTAATCTACGGGCGCGGCGCGACGGATAATAAAGGACCCGCAATCGCGTCCCTGTACGCGATGCTGGCGGCGCGGGAGCTTGCGCCGCAATTGAATTTGCGGCTAACTCACGGCGCGCGAATCATTATCGGCTCTGCGGAGGAAATCGGCTGCGTGGACGTCGGCGAATACCTGAAAGAGAACGCGCCGCCCGAATACGTGTTCGCGCCCGACGCGGTCTACCCGCTCGTCAACGTTGAAAAAGGGCGTTTTCTCGCGCGTTTCGGCGCGGAATGGAACGGCAACGAAGCAACGCCGCGCGTCGTGTCAATCACAGGCGGCGATACGCCGAACATCGTACCGCGCGTCGCTTCCGCGGTTGTGGAGGGCTTACCGCCGTCCGGCATTGTCGCGCTCTGCGCCAAGTTAACCGAGCGCACGGGCGTTGAACTCACAGCCGAGGACTGCGAGAGCGCGAGCGGCGAACCGACTGTGCGCATAACCGCGCTCGGCAAGGCGGCGCACGCTTCGCGCCCGTGGGACGGCAACAACGCGCAAACCGCGCTGCTCGCCCTGCTGAACGTACTCCCGCTCGCGCGGAGTCAGGCGGCGGACGCGCTCCGCGCGCTCGTAAAGCTCTTCCCGCACGGCGACACGCGCGGCGAAGCAATCGGCATAAGCATGAGCGACGAAGCGTCGGGCGAGCTGACCCTCAATTTCGGCACGCTTACGCTGGACGCGGAGGGGCTGACCGCGACGTTTGACGCGCGAACGCCCGCCGTCGCCGACGGGCGCGACCTGCACGGTATAACCGACCGCGCCTTGTGGGACAACGGCTTGAAGCTCGAATCCATAAGCGCGACGCGGTGCCATTATACGCCGCAGGATTCACCGCTTGTGCAAACCCTGCTCGGCATTTACGAGGATTACACGGGGCTGCGCGGCGAATGTCTCTCGCTCGGCGGCACTACATATGTGCACAATATCCCCGGCGGCGTGGCGTTCGGCACGGAGTTCCCCGGCACGGAGAACCGAATCCACGGCGCAAACGAGTTCATCGGTGTTGACGAACTGATACTAAGCGCGAAAATGTTCACGCAGGCAATACTGGATATTTGCGGATAACATAAGTACATATGTATAAAGCAAGCCCTCGACCATAGTAGGCCGAGGGCTTGCTTCGCGAAAAGCCAACCCGATTGCACCGCACATGTCCTTGCCGATAGGCAGCTTGCACTATCAAGTTTAACCTGTTGCCCGTCGCACCGAGCTTGGTTTGCGCCTAGCTCGTGGGGTGATTCTTAAGAGGGGTTTACCCCTCTTAAGTGCGCTTTACCCCCTTTCTCGCATAAGAAAGGGGGCGCCGTCCGCGTAGGACGAGGAGTAGATAACATCTAACAGATAATAGATAACAGATATGGAACGGCAGAATGCGACGCAAGACGAAAGACGATGAGTGCCCCGCGGCGGGACGCAGCGAACAATTATATCAACGCCGCTTTCTCCATATCCTCAAGCATCACGACCGTGAGGTCCTCGCGCGTCGGAGTTTCAATCGCGGACACGCGGTCGGAATGCACCGCCACGACATTCTCAAACAAATTGCGCACGTCGCGCGCGTTACCGAAATTCTCCCCGCGCATTAAATACATCGCGTCGAGTAGCTGCTTCGCGTAACCGTCGGCTTCCTCACCCAGCGTATATTCGTGCTTTTTGCAAAGCCCCAAAAGAATCGAATAAAGCTCGTCGCCGCCGTAATCCTCAAACTGAAAGTAGCGGTTGAACCGCGACTGCAACCCGGGGTTGGACGCGATGAACCGCCCCATAAGCTCCTGATACCCCGCGACTATCACAATCAAGTCGTCGCGGTGGTCCTCCATCATCTTCAAAAGCGTCTCAATCGACTCGCGCCCGAAATCGTTGGAATTGTCGGCGGGGGAAAGCGAATACGCCTCGTCAATGAACAGAATGCCGCCGAACGCGGACTTCACGACCTCGCCCGTCTTAATCGCCGTCTGCCCGACGAAGCCCGCGACAAGCCCCTGCCTGTCCGTCTCAACCAAATGCCCCTTACTCAGCACGCCGATTGCGCGGTACAAACCCGACAGTATCCGCGCGACAGTTGTTTTGCCCGTGCCCGGATTGCCCGTGAACACCATGTGCAGCGACATCGGCGGCACGGACAGCCCCTCGTCCTGCCGCAGCTTGCGGATTTTAACGAGGTTGATAAGACTGCGCACGCTGTCCTTAATCTGTTGCAGCCCGACGAGCGTGTCAAGCTCCGCAAGCAGCGTGTCAAGGTCAGGCAATGGAGCCTCCTCAACCGCCGGAACCTCAATCTTGTTGCCCGTTGACGACGCGGTAGGGCGCGGACTTATCGAGTCCAGTTCCTCAATCTCTTTCTGCAAATCGCGCGCCGCAAGCTCCGCGTTTTCAATCACGCCGAGCAAATCCGCGAAGTCTGACAGGCTGTCGATATACCCGCCGGCACGCAGTCCCGAAAAGTCGGGCGTCTTATCCTTGCCGTCGGATTTCGGCTTCTTATCCATAGTAACTCCTTTAATAACAGCGTAATAACTGTGACCTGAATCTCAATAAGTCGGCGACCACGCCGAAAATGCGCAATCGCCGACCATGACGCTGATTTATGTTTGCGGCTTTATTTCGTGCTGCGCCGACGCGCCGACTTCTTGTCGGAGAACTGCTTCAGCCCCGACATCTTCGTGTCCGAGTCTGCCATAAAGCGTTTAAGCTTGTCCTCAAACGTGACCTCAACAGGCGCGCTTTCGCGCGGCGTATAACCGCCGTCACGCGCACCGCGATTGTCGCGCTGGACATAACCGCCGTCGCGATTGCCGCCGTCACGGTTGCCGCCGTCACGATACCCGCGATTCTCGCGCGGGACATAGCCGCCGTCGCGATTGCCGCCGCCGTCGCGATTGCCGCCCTCACGCTGCGTGTTTTCGCGCGGTGGAGCGGGGGGCAGCGCGGCTTTAATCGACAGGTTGACCTTACCCGCCGCGTCAATGCCGATTATCTTGACCGTGACCTCTTGTCCCTCGGTCAAGTAGTCGTGAATGTCATTGACATATGTATTCGCGATTTCCGAGATGTGCACAAGCCCCGACTTGCCGGGGGAGATTGAAACGAACGCGCCGAACTTGGTGATGCCGTTGACCTTTCCGGTCAGTACTGTGCCAATTTCCAAATCCAAAGAACTATCCCTCTCTAAACGTAAATATATATAATTTGTATTCTTTATTTTATGTGCGCGAAATTAGTCGCAAGATTAAAAACGCGCAAGACCGCTAAAGCTAATCCCTGAAAGTCTTTTCTCCCGGCAGCTGCATACCAAGCTCCGTCCGCGCAATCTCCGCCTTGACCTCGGGGTTATCCTTGTTGTTCAGCAGGTAAGTTAACCGCGCGTTCTCCTCGTCAAGCACGGCGACCTCAGCCATGATTGCTATCTTTGTTTCCTGCGCAACCTGAATCTTGACGCGCAGCTGAACGATTGACCATATAGCGCACACTACCGCCAGTATAAGCACCAGCTTGGTAATTCTGCTCGCCCGTCTCCTCATGGTTTTGGCTCCTTTCGCCGTTAACGACATGTCCGATGCGACCCGCCGCGTTATTTGATGTTGCCCGTTTTTGCGCGCTACGCTCAAGCTTGCGCCGCGCTTTTTTGTCTCGCCGTGACGCTGCAAACGCGCGCGCCCATGGCAAAACTTCGCTTTCATATCGTATTATAAACCATTTCGTACTGGAAATAAAGAGCTTTTTTGCAAAAATGCCAATTTTTTTCGCGCCCGCCCAAGCGAACACCATTGGGCGCGTTATCAAAAACAGCAGCAACATCAGAACGTCGGCAACGCCCTCCAACAGATAGCGGCACGGCTTGGACAGCGACACAAAATATAGTACCGCGCCCAGTATTGCGAGCGCGAGCATGAATAATCGCTGCCGCCCGCCGCCAACGCCCAAACCGAGCAAAAATAACGCGACACCCGTTGCGGAGACGAACACAAAGTCCGCCAGAGCCGTCACAGACTTTGTGTTCACCCGTGAGCGCACGACGCGCAGGAAATCATACAGCAAACCGGCGGCGACGCCGAAAGCGAGTGCCGCCGCCGCCTCAAAGAGCTGTTCGGAAACCGGCAGCTCCATCGCTACTTAAAGAACCTGCCGAACAGTCCGACGGAAACCTTCGGCTCGTCCTCGTATTCGAGCTTGGAGATTTGCCCCTCAATCGCAACGTCGCCCGTGTCGAGACTCAGCTTGCCGATGCGCAGGTCGCTCCCGCGAATGAACAGAACGCCCTGCGACGTGGACATGATAATCTCGTTCTCGTCGAAGCTCTCAACGTCGAGCGCGCCCGACACGGAGACGCGGCGGCGATTCTCCATGATGATGTTGTGCGGCGTCTCCGGCGCCTTATATTTTTCCTCGTATGGCATAATAAACCCTCCCGAATGTGTTGATATAACATTTATATTTGCCTGACCGCACGTTTATGCGGGGAAGTCCCGCCGAACCGCCGCTACAGCAAAAATGTCCCGAGGTCCCAACGCGCCGCACCAGCTCCGCCAAAGTCTCCGCCGTCCGAATCCGACGCGGCAATCGGCACGGCGGCGGACGCGCCCATAGCCGCCCCGCGCGACGAGCAGTAGTAGCGCAGCGCGTCCACAAGGTGCGTCGCGTCGTGCGGCATTGTCGCGCAGTCATTCGGGTTACGCGCGTCGCTCTGAATCGCCGCGAGGTCGCTCGCCGTGCATTTGCAGTCGCCGAAGAACAGCAGGGCGGGTTGCCCGTCGTCCATGTCCCGCAACGCTTCTTTAATTTGCATGTGCCCGTGCACGCGGCTTGACGAGGCGCGCGCAATCGGTATGCCGCCCTGCGCGAAAAGCTCCGCCATTGTCCGCCCCGTGTCCTTCTGTCGGCTCCACATATCGGGCGGCGCGTATGTAATCGCGATTGTCTCGCCCGTCATGTCGCGCATCAGCCGCGCCGCCTCCGAAACGACAAGCCCCGCGACTTTCAGCTCGCGGTAAACGTAGCTCCGCCCGTTCGGCTCGACAGCCACCCATAAGCACGCGAGCATATCCAGCCCGTAGTCGAACGCGCGGTAACGCGTCCACCCGCGCGGCAGGGAAATCGGCGCGATAACGTGCCGCTCCGCCGAAAACTCAGAGAAGTACGCGCCGGACAGCGCGTCCCAGTCCCCGTACCGATAGGCGCGCATCAGGTTGTCGGGCAGCGACTCCAGCATCGAAATGTAAGACGGCGACGAGCGCAGCAGCGGCAGGTTGTCCTCCACCGAAGCGAAGATGAAGCTATAATCGTCGGGGTTCTCTCCGCGCTCGAACCTGCGGTCAATAAACAGCCGCTTGACCCACGCGTGCCCGACCCCGCCGGGGTTGCACGTCAGGTAAAACCGCTTCGGCGCGCTCGAAACTCCGCGCAGGCACGCGCCCAAATAGCGAAACTCGCCCTCCGTGAACTGCGTCGCCTCATCTATAAAAATCCAGTCATACTCCTGCCCCTGATACACGCGCTCACCCGCGCCGCTCTGAAAGTTGCCGAACTTAATTGTCGAACCGTTTACGAAATACAGCGCGTTCGTCGTACCGTTCCACGTCGCAAGCTCCGACGGCACAAGCTTCAGCATCGGGTCGATATGGTTCTGCCGAAGCTCGGGATAGGCGCGCCGCACAATCAGAATCTTAATGCCCGCCCACCGCAACGCGCCGCCCAGAGCCTTGACGCGCACGGCGTGCGTCTTGCCGCCGCCCTTTGCCCCGCCGTAAGCCGTGTACAATGTGCGGCTGCGATAAAACAGGCTCTGCTTGGGGTTCGCGTCCCCCAAATCAATCGTGACTTTTCTGTCCATAAGCTCCTCCGTTCGCGTTTTAATTACTCGTCGCCGCAGTATACCGCCGCTTCCGAAAATTACAAGCTTCAGGTACAAATTCGCGCCGCGACACGCTTATGTAAGAAACGGAAAAAACGCCGAAGTTACAGGGAAACAATCTTAATCATAATATGCTCAAATCTTGCAAAATCCGCCCGTTTTCGACACAAACCCGATAATATGATAGGTCGATATTGTGCCGCGCACGCATTGCAGACACAATATATACCAATATCAATGTGAGGGCGCGGCATGAGAGGAGCTTTATCGGTAACGTTACGGGTGCAAATTTGCACCCGAATTTCCGATATGTCCCCCGCGCGATGTAATTAACTCATCGCGCGGGGCTATAGCCGCAACGCACGCGTATCTGCCCATATTATTACAAAAACTGTCTCGCTATAGCAAAGCGGGGCAGTTTTTATATTCCGAAAACCCAACGCTTCCATTAGTGCCAATCCTGCCAAATAGTCGGCGGTTCGCGCTGTGAGCGGCGGCGACGGGAAGTTCTTTGTCCGAGTCACGGGGGAGCTTGTCGAGGTGACGGAGGAGGTTTACCGCGCGTACTACAGCATGGCGCGGCACGAGCTGACGCTGACCGAAAAGGACGCGCGGCACGGCTTAATGAGCTACGACGTGTTGCCCGACAGCGGCGACACGCTGGCGCACGCGTCAGACGACGTTGAGACGCAGACCGTCACGAAACTGACGAACGAGCGTTTACGCGCCTGTCTCGCGCGGCTGGCGGACGACGAGCGCGAGCTGCTCCGCGCGCTGTATTTTGAGGAGCGGAGCATCGCCGAGCTGTCGCGAGAGACTGGCGTCGCGACGCGGACGCTCGGCTACCGCCGCGACAAGGCGCTTGAGCGACTGCGAAAGCTGATGAACGCCCGCGAATAGCTCACGCGCGGCGGCGTTCGTCGCAAAAATGTCGTCTATGTGCACAATTCCTATAGACAACGCGTCGCGCGCGTGTTACAATAGTCGCGTCAATCATAAAATGGATTGACAGCAGAGTAGGATTTTAAGCGTTAAGTGCCGGTCGAGATGGGGAGTTGCTCACCGGACGAAGGTGGAAGCCACGGTTTGGAATCCGCGCCCGCTGCCGCATAAACGGAGAGTTCAATAACCTCCTAATATGTGGCGCGAAACAGTGCGTTACCCGCACGGTTTGTTTGCCATGCGTGTACGCGCCGCATATTATTAGGAGGTATTGTTATGTCAAAAACCAAGTCGTCTCTGTTCTCCGTTCGCGTTGTCTGCCAGCTCGCGTTGCTCGTCGCGCTCGAAATCGTCTTTAACCGCTTGCTTTCCATCAACACGGAGGCGTTGAAAATCGGGTTCAGCTTCGTCCCGATTGTGCTGTGCGCCGTGCTGTTCGGACCCGTGCACGCCGCGATTGTCTACGCCGTTGCGGACACGCTCGGCGCGCTGATGTTCCCGCTCGGCGCGTACATGCCGGGCATCACGCTATCCTGCGCGCTTATGGGACTGGACTTCGGACTGTTCCTGCACGGCTTCGTCGCGGCAAGCGAGAAGTTCGAGCTGAGCAAGTTCAAGACGTGGCTGCGCATCGTCTGCCCCATCGTGATTAACTGCGTGGCGTTCGGGCTTCTCGCGAACTCGTTCTGGCTGTCGCTCGTCTACACGAAACGCAGCTTCGCGTATTTCTTCACGAGCCGCATTATCGAGTACAGCGTGCTGATTCCCGTGCAGATTATACTTGTTCCGATAATCATCACGCTCGCGCGCAGACTTCGCGCGTCGCGCATTGCCTGAATAAAGTCGCCTGAAAATTCACATTCGGAGATGTTCACATGAGCATTGAATCAACCCTCGAATACATACACAACGTCAAGTGGGTCGGCTCCAAGCCGGGGCTTGACCGCACACGCGAACTGCTAGCAAAACTCGGCAATCCCGAGCGCGAGTTGAAGTTTGTCCACATCGCCGGCACGAACGGCAAGGGCAGCACCGCCGCGATTATCGCCGCCGTCCTGCAAACGGCGGGTTACACCGTCGGGCTGTACACGTCGCCGTATATCCTGCGGTTTAACGAGCGAATGCAGGTAAACGGCGAGCACATAACGGACGCGGAGCTTGAAACGCTGACGGACGAAATTCGCCCGTTCGCGGATTCCATGAGTGACTCCCCCACGGAATTTGAGCTGATAACCGCGCTCGCCATGCGCTTTTTCGTCGTCAAGCGGTGCGACATAGTTGTGCTCGAGGTCGGAATGGGCGGCGAGCTTGACTCCACAAACGTAATCGACACGCCCGAGGTCGCCGTCATCACCGCAATCGGGCTTGACCACATGAAAGAACTCGGCGGCACAATCGCGGAAATCGCATCGGCAAAAGCCGGCATCATCAAGCACGGCGGAGCCGTCGCGGTTTACGGCGAGGAGCCTGACGCGCTCCGCGTGTTCGAGCACAAGTGCGCCGCCGTCGGCGCGGAACTGACGCGCACGGACTTCAGCCGTCTCGCAATACACACCGTCGCGCTTGAGGGCGTGCGGTTCGACTTTGCGCCGTACCGCGACGTATTCCTGCCGCTCGCCGGCTCGTATCAGCCGAAAAACGCCGCGCTCGCCATAACCGCGCTTGAGCTGCTGCGCGCGCGCGGGTACGCAATCAGCGACGACGACGTTGTAAGCGGGCTTGCCCGCGTCTACTGGCCCGGTAGATTCGAGGTGTTGCGCCGCAACCCGACGTTCATTCTCGACGGCGCGCACAATCCGCACGGAATACGCGCCACGGCGGAGAGCCTGCGCCGTCACTTCGGTGACCGCAAGCTGACGTTTCTCGTCGGCGTTATGGCGGACAAGGATGTCGCGGCGATGATGGGCGAGATTATCCCGCTCGCCGAGAGCTTCATCACAGTTGAGCCGCCGAATCCGCGCGCGATGAAAGCGGAAAAGCTCGCCGAAATCCTCCGCGGTTACGGCGTTCCCGCCCACGCCGCAGCGTCGATACCCGAGGGCGTTGCGGAAGCGACAGCCCACGCGGGCGAGGACGGCGTTGTCGTCGCGCTCGGCTCGCTGTACTTCTCGGGGGACATACGGTCGGCAATTAACAATTAACAATTGACAATTGACAATTAGGACGGGGGTTACGGTGCGCGTTGAAATTGTCGGCGTACTATACAATACAATATTGCGGCGGGGGCTTGCCCCCGCCGCTGTGTCGGAAAAGGGTGACTGAATATCTTACGCATACAAATTGAAATCCTGCTGCTTCTCGCGGTGGGTTACATTCTCACAAAGCGCGGAATGTTCACCGCAAAGGCTCGCGGCGAACTTATCAATATCGTTATCTACATTATTCTCCCCTGCAACATCTTTGCGTCGTTCCGCAAGGGCATAACGCACGAGACGCTGATTCAATGCGGCGTAATCCTCATCATCGGCTTCGCGACGCAGGCGCTGTACATCGCGCTGAACCGCGTGCTGTACAACAAGTTCGGCGCGGCGCGCAAGACCGTAATGCAGTACGCGACAATCTGCAACAACGCGGGGTTCATGGGGCTGCCCATTATAGCCGCCGTGTTCGGCGACATGGGCTTGCTTTACGGCTCCGTCGTGCTGATTCCGATTCGCGTCTCAATGTGGACGGCGGGGCTGTCGCTCTTCACAAAGACCGATACCAAGACGAAGGTCAAGACGCTGGCGACGCACCCGTGCATTTGGGCGGTGTTCCTCGGCTTTGCGTATTCGCTCATGCCGCTTGAGCTGCCCGACTTCCTGCTCGGCACGGTGGACGCGCTCGGCACGTGCACGACGGCAATGACGATGCTCGCCGTCGGCTCGATACTCAGCGAGGTGGAGCTGCGCGGCGTGCTTGACAAGTCCTGCTTTTACTTCTCCGCGCTCAGGCTTGTCGCAATCCCCGCGCTAATCTTCGGCGCGCTGACCGCTTGCGGCGTTGACCCTCTCGTGCGCGGCGTAGTCACGCTTTCCGCCGCAATGCCCGCCGCGACGACGACGGCGATGCTCTCCCAAAAGTACGGCGCGGATGCGGCTTATGCCGCAAAGCTAATCTTCGTCTCGACGGCTCTTTCCGTCATAACCCTCCCGATACTGGGCATGTTGATACAATAATAATCAACCGCCGACAAGCCGCGAGAGCCGATAATTTGTCGATTTGACGGATAATGCGGCAGAATACCGCGCAACCTTGTTGAAAAATTCTATTCATTTACATCTTGTTAAACAAGCAATGATTTGATAATATGATGTATACTTATTTCCCTATTGCAAATATAAAATTTGAAGAAGTATTGGAGGAAATTGTTTATGGAAAACATAGGGTTGTACCTCGCCGCCGGAGCGGCGGGCATACTCGCCCTGCTGTTCGCGCTGGTTCTCATTCGCCGCATCAATAAGGTCCAGCCGGGAACAGACAAGATGAAAGAGATTGCCGCCGCGATTCACGAGGGTGCGATGGCGTTTCTCGGGAGACAGTATCGGGTACTTATCGTGTTCATAATAGTGCTCGGCGGAATCATCGCGCTCGTCGGCAGCTTAACGAGCAGCACGGAGCCGGGCGACATTCGCCCGACGACGGCGGTCGCGTTCATAATCGGCGCGGTCTGTTCGATTCTCGCAGGCAATATCGGTATGCGCGTCGCGACAAAGGCGAACGTGCGCACGGCTAACGCGGCGCGTGAGAGCGGGCTGAACAAGGCTCTGTCCGTCGCGTTCTCCGGCGGCAGCGTCATGGGCATGTGCGTCGTCGGACTCGGACTTATCGGTCTGGTCATAGTGGTTCTGCTGTTTCCGGAGCAATACGGCGTTATCAACGGTTACGCGCTCGGCGCGTCCTCCGTCGCGCTGTTCGGTCGCGTCGGCGGCGGCATTTACACCAAGGCGGCGGACGTCGGCGCGGACCTCGTCGGCAAGGTTGAGGCGGGTATCCCGGAGGACGACCCACGCAACCCCGCAGTTATCGCCGACAACGTTGGCGACAACGTTGGCGACGTTGCCGGTATGGGTTCCGACCTTTTTGAGTCGTTCGTCGGCTCAATCGTCGCGGCGCTCATTCTCGCGGCGGCAATACCATCGCTCGCGGAGGGCGGCAAGGGCTTAATCGCTCCGCTGCTCGTCGCCGCAATCGGAACCGTCGCGTCCGTCATCGGCGGACTGTTCGTAAAGGTCAAGGAAGGCTCGAACCCCGCAAAGGCGCTGAACCTCGGCGAAGGCATTTCCACGGTTCTCGCGATTATCGGCACCTTCGCGGTCTGCTTCTTCATCATTCCCAAGACCTTTGAGGTCGGTGACAGGGTTTTCACGAATATGGGCGTTTTCCTCGCGTCAATCGCGGGTCTTGTCGCGGGCTTCATCATCGGCAAGGTCACGGAGTACTACACCTCGGCGGACTATAAGCCCGTTAAGGAAATAGCGAAATCCTGCGAAACGGGCACGGCGACAAACATCATTTCGGGCATCGCGACAGGCATGATGTCAACCGCGATTCCGATTATCATTATCATAGCTTCAATCCTTGTCGCGCATCAGTTCGCGGGATTGTACGGTATCGCAATGGCGGCTGTCGGAATGCTCTGCACAACGGGCATGGTTGTTGCGGTTGACGCATACGGACCCATCTCCGACAATGCGGGCGGCATCGCCGAAATGGCGGGACTGGACAAGAAAGTCCGCGAGATTACGGACAAGCTCGACTCGGTGGGCAACACCACGGCGGCTATCGGCAAGGGCTTCGCAATCGGTTCCGCGGCACTAACCGCGCTCGCGCTCTTCTCCGCGTTTTCACAGGCTGTCGGTCTTACGACAATCGACATTCTAAGCCCGAAAGTCGTCGCGGGTCTGTTCATCGGCGGTATGCTGCCGTTCCTGTTCTCGTCAATGACGATGCAGGCGGTCGGTCGCGCGGCGGGCAAGATGATTGAAGAGGTTCGCCGCCAGTTCAGAACGATTCCGGGCATCATGGAGGGCACAGGCAAGCCGGATTACAGCAAGTGCGTTGACATATCGGCAAAAGCCGCGCTGACCGAAATGATTGCGCCGAGCCTGATTGCGATAATCATTCCCGTCGTCGTCGGCGTAATCCCGTTCCTCGGCAAAGAAGCGCTCGGCGGCTTGCTCGCCGGCACGCTCGTTACGGGCTTCCTGCTCGCAATCATGATGAGTAACGCGGGCGGCGCGTGGGACAACGCGAAGAAGTACATCGAAGAGGGGAACCACGGCGGCAAAGGCTCGGACGCGCACACAGCCGCCGTCAACGGCGACACCGTGGGCGACCCGTTCAAGGACACCTCGGGACCCTCGATAAATATTCTTATTAAGCTTATGACGATAATCGCGCTCGTGTTCGCGCCCCTGTTCATAAGGTAAAGGAACCGCCGAAAGGCGGTTCTTTTCCTTCCTTATTCCCCGCGTCCCCCACAGGGCACTTGTTGCGCGTAACGCCGCGCTTGCTGTTTTGGTTTTTTGACTGTTTTTCATTCTCAAAGGAGATTTGCTCGCCTATCCGGCGGGAACCCCCTTTCTTATGCGGGAAAGGGGGGAAAGCGCACTTAAGGGGGCTGCGCCCCCTTAAGAATCCCCTGCTTCTCAAAGCACTCCAGTCGCCAGTCGCTATCGCAAATGATAGTACTCATTACGCGAAAAAGGTTCACATATAAGTGCAAGCTCGCTCGCGCGAAAACTGACAGCGTTGCAACGATTTATCCTTGCCAAGTGGCAGCTTGCACTACCTATGTTAACTTGTTGCCCGTAGCACCGCAATAGGTTTGCGCCTAGCTGTGGGGGTGATTCTTAAGAGGGGCACAGCCCCTCTTAAGTGCGCTTTCCCCCCTTTCTCGCATAAGAAAGGGGGTCCCGCCCGGATAGGGCAAGGAGCAAGTAACAGATAACTGATACCAGATAACCGATAAGGAACGGAAAGTTACGACGCAGGACGAAAGACGAGAGTGTCGCCTCGGCGGGACGGGGGAATAAGGAGGAAAAATGCTATTGCAAATTCTCGGAAATCAGAGTAGAATTATAATTGATTCTATGTCTGTGTAAATAAGTTTTACACCGCTGAAAGGTGCTACATATGTTTGAGCTTTTTGTCACCGGCAGGACGTTGCCGGAAGCCTATCACAACGCGCTCGTCGCGCTGCACGCGCAGCATGACGAGATGCCCTGCCCCGATTACAACACGAACCAAAAGGAGTCGTCGCTCACGTTCGTCGTCGAGTGCGCGACGGCGGAGCCGATGATTAGCCGACTGTTCATCGGCGACCCGCGCGCGTTGGAGCAATACCGCCAGGAAATGCTCGACGGTATCCTTGACTTTCAGGTCGCGCTCGGCAACTGGGAATACACCTACCACCTGCGCATGGAGGGGCAAATCCCGTGGATTATCGACGAGCTGCGCCGCAACCCTCACTCGCGCCGCGCCGTCATCAGCATACGAGACGAGCACGACCTCGAATCCGCGTCGCCCGCGTGCTTGCAGTCGATTCAGTTCCTCATTCGCGGCGGCGCGCTCCATTGCAAGACGCTGTTCCGCTCGAATGACGCCGCAAAGGCGACGTTTATGAACGCTTTCGCGCTCGTCATGCTGCAAGAGCGCGTCGCTGCACAGGTTGGCGTTCCCGTCGGCTCGTACACGCACCGCGCCAACAGCTTCCACGTCTACGAGCGCGATTACCCGCTGCTTGAGGCCTACGTCGCGCGCATAAAGCGCGGCGGCGAGATAGCCTATAACTACGTCGGCGACTGGGACGCGCTCATGCGCGACGCGCAGCCCGACATAGCCGAGTCCGTGCGTCAGCTCAAGGAGGAACGCTGATGGGCGAGCTTATAACCCTCTGCGCCCCATGCCTTTTCGGGCTTGAGGGCTTGGTTGCGGACGAGCTGCGCCGCCTGAAGTTTGAAGATGTTCGCGCCGAAAACGGTCGCGTGTTCTTCGCCGGCGGCGAATCCGACGTTGCGCGCGCCAACGTAACCCTCTCAATGGCGGAGCGCGTACTGCTCGTGCTCGGTCAGGCTCACAGCGCGACATTTGACGAGCTGTTTGAGGCGACGCGCGCCCTCCCGTGGGAGCGGTACATTCCGAAGAACGGCGCGTTCCCCGTCACGGGGCACTCGCTCAATTCCGCGCTCCACTCGATTCCCGACTGCCAGCGCATCGTGAAAAAAGCGATAGCCCGCCGCCTGTCGGAAAAGTACGGCGCGGAGCGTCACCCCGAGGACGGCGCGGAGTACAAAATCCGCTTCGCCATAATGAACGACACGGTCACGCTGTCGCTTGACACGACGGGCGCGGGACTGCACAAGCGCGGTTATCGCCCCGTGTCGGTCGCCGCGCCGCTCCGCGAAACACTCGCGGCGGCAATGGTTCGTCTCGCGCGGTATCGCGGACGCGACAGGTTCGTTGACCCGTTTTGCGGCAGCGGAACAATCGCGATTGAAGCCGCTCTCGCCGCGCTGAACCGCGCGCCCGGGCTGAACCGCGACTTCGCGGCGCAGCATTGGACGACGCTTCCCGCCGATATTTGGAGCGCGGTCAAGGACGAAGCGCGAGCGCGCGAGTTTAACGGCGCATATGATATAACGGGCGGCGACATTGACCCCAAAAGCATCGAGATTGCAAAGGAGCACGCCCGACGCGCGGGCGTCGCCGGTCAGGTCAAGTTCGAGGTTGCGGACGCGCGCGCCTTTTCCCCGACCGAGGGCGGCGGCGTAATCGTCTCCAACCCGCCTTACGGCGAGCGCGTCATGGAAAAGCGCGACGCGGAAACGCTCTATCGCGAGTTCGGCGCGGCGGTGCGCAACCTAAAGGACTGGCAAATATATATCCTCTCAAGTCACACGGAGTTTGAGCGTTCCTTCGGCAAAGTCGCGTCCAAAAAGCGCAAGCTGTACAATGGCATGATTAAGTGCGACCTGTACATGTATACATAAAAATAAGGGTAACATTTGTGGGAAAGGAAGCGTCGTGAAAAGCAAAAACAGTATGGAGCTTTTTGACTTCATTCTGGCTCAATTGATTATGTGCGTCGTTCTGTTGACGTGGTACAGAAAGGTGCTGCTCTCGCCGTTGGTGCTGCCGTTCTCCGGCAAGGTCATGTCCATGACGGCGACGACGGGGCTGTTTCTCGTGCTGTGCGTCGTCGGCAACGTAATCGGTCTGCTTCTTACATGTCGGCGGTGGCGCAACGGCGTCAGCGTTGTGTTCAACGCGCTGTTCGCCGTCGGAGTGATGAGCTTCTTTGAGCTTTGCCGTTATTACCCAACGCTTTCGTGGGTGCTCGCGGGCTTAACCGCCGCCGCCGCAGCCGTCATTTTCTGGCTGTTCCTCTCCAACCCGATAGAAAACGAATACGCGAGATTTTCGATAATCCTGCGGCGTTTGCGTAACGGCGCGGTCGTCTCCGGGCGCGTACTCGGCGCGTCGCTCGCGCTGTGCCTTGTCGTCGTGTGCGTGTTCTCCGTGTTCGGCTCGGGACGGATTACAACGCCCGGCGTCGCGCCTAAGGTCGCGGCGGGAGTCTCGAACGACGGCGACAACGAACCCGAACCCGAGGAGGACTTGAGCTTCCTGACATACCTGCACGAGGACGTGTGGGACACGCTCACGCTGAACGAGCGGCTCGATGTTATGCAAATCATCGCGAACCGCGAAGCCGCACATCTCGGCACGCCCGACGTGCCGCAGCTCTGTGCCGACGTGCTTTCTCCCGACGTGCTCGGGCACTATTCCGGCGCAAAAACGATGATAACCTTCTCGCTCGAGCATTTGGAGCGCGACAGCATGAGCTCCTGCCTGACGACCGTGCTGCACGAGATGTATCACCACTATCAGGACCGCGTGTGCGAGGTGCTTAGGCTCGCGGGCGAGCAGTACAGCAACCTGATGATGTTCTGGGACGCGCGGCAATTCCGCGACGGCTTTGCGGACTACATAAACGAGGGCGAAGCCTACTACTACCAGTACGTTGAAATCACCGCCCGCGCCTATGCCTCCTCCCGAATAGAGGACTACTTCGACCTACTGTACCCACCCGAAGAAGACCCCGCAATAACCCAAGAATACTAAAAAAACGCCGCCAAAAGGCGGCGTTTAATCTCAAACAAGTCCGCAAAGCGGACACAACCATTGTCAATTGTCAACTGTCAACTGTCAATTACCCCCGAAACTTCTTCCCCTCCGGCAGCCAATCAATATCGCCGCGCGCCTTGCCGTAGCCCGTGCCCTCATACGACTCAAAGCCGACGGGAGCCTTGTCGGCGTTTTCCTCTGCCATCTTACGCGCCATTTCCTGCTGCGCCTTTTGCGCCTCCGCGATTCGCTTCATGCCCTCCGGCGTGGAGTAATTGATATACGTCTCGTACAGACTGCGCAGCATCTGCTCGGGATTGTCCATCGGAATCGTCAAAAACTGCTCGTTCTCAATCGCAATCTTAAGCTGCATCGCCAGCTCGACGGGGTTTATCCCCTCGGAGTGAATGCTCTTCAGAACTGCCTTGGTCTTGTCGCTCACGTTGTACCCCGTGTTTTGCAGGTGCGCGGGGCGCGTCGCAACCGCGTCCCAAATGTTGGAGTTTATATTGCCCGGGCATTGCACAGTTACGCCGATGCCGTAATCCTTCAGCGACTGGTAATAGCTCTCCATCAGGTTGTTAACCGCCGCCTTAGCCGCCGAATACGGCGCACAGCCGGGACCGCCCATAAACGCGCCCATGCTCGACACAGCCGCGATATGCCCCCTAATGCCCGCCTTAATCATGCGCGGCACGAACGTTACAAGCCCGTTGATAACGCCGCCGAGACACACGCCCATAACCCAATCAAAGTCCTCAAACGTCGTCGCTTCGGCGGGACCGAATGTATTAACGCCGGCGGTCAGTATAACAAGCTCCGGCGGCGTGCCGAATTTAATCTCAACCAAGTCGGCGGCGACGGCATACGCCTTGCGGTCCGTAAGGTCAAGCTGAATAGGGAGCACGTCAATGCCCTTAGCCGACAGTTTTCTCACGGCGTCGGCAAGGTGGTCCTTGCGAATGTCCGCGATTACAACCCTGCTGCCGAGCGAGCCGAAAAGCTCCGCCTGCCCCAGTCCCGCGCCGGAGCCGCCGCCCGCTATAAATACGACTTTCCCCTTAAATTCTTTCATTGCAGTACCCCTTTTCGTAAATTATTGGCATTTCCGCGCGCAATCGGCGGTAATTTTATACTGTTAATATACACCATTCCCCCCGAAATTGCAAGCAACGTTTTGTAAATGTTGACGGAACGCAAACGCCGAGAGCCGCGCCGTATTCCATTGACAACAGCGGCGCAAAAATGATATAGTCTCAATGACTTATAGCGTCAGAGCGCAAGTAATCCAAGGAATTGAGGTGCGTCGGTGGACACGGCATATTACAATGCGTAGACTCGCGTTCGTCTGCGGCGCGTTTTCCGCCGCTGTAACGCTCGCGCACTACGCCATACCCTCGCGCCTGCTCGTGCTCGCGGCGGCAATTTGCGCCGTGCTCTCGCTGCCGTGTCTGCTGCTCCCGCGTGAGGTGCGGCGGCGCGCGACTGCTGTGGCGTTCGCCCTCGCGCTCGGCTTCCTGTGGAGCGCGACATATGACGCGGCGATTCTCGCACCCGCGCGCGGGCTTGAGGGCAAGCGCGTCGCCGTTACCGCCGTCGTGCTGTCATACCCCGAGCGCGCGGAGCCGAACTCACGGTTTGACGCGCGGTTGACCGTCGGCGGCAGGTCGTTCCGCGCCGTCGTGTATTACGGCGGCGAAAAGCCGCTCGAACCCGGCGACAAAATTGACTTCATCGCAACTCTGCGCCGCGCGGACATGTCGCTCGGCGTTGAAACCGACCGCTTCACGGCACGCGGATACGCGCTCCGCGCGACAGTCTCGGGCGAGGTTGAGGTAACGGGCGCGCAGTCGCGCCTGCACCACCTGCCCGCGCTCTTCGCCCACGCCGTCAGCGCAAAGCTCGCGGAGCTATTCTCACCCGATTTGTCGCCGTTCATGCGCGCGCTCGTAATCGGCGACACGGGCGAGCTTTACGGAGACGCGGCGCTCGGCGCGGCACTCGGCACGACGGGCGTTTCGCATGTCGTCTCCGTGTCGGGAATGCACGTGTCGTTCCTGCTCGGGCTTATCAGTCTGCTCGTGCGCGACAAGCGGCGGCTCGCGTTTTTCGCGCTCCCCGTGCTGCTGTTTTTCATGGCGGCGGCGGGGTTCGTTCCGTCACTCGTCCGCGCCGTTATCATGCAGCTCTTCGTCCTCACCGCTCCCCTGCTGAACCGCGAAAGCGACAGCATGACGAGCGTCCTCGCCGCGCTCGCCGTTCTGCTGATTGCAAACCCCGAGTCCGTCGGCAGCGTAGGTTTGCAGCTCTCATTCGTCTCCACGCTCGGCATCGTCATAATAAGCACGCGTCTGCACGCGCGCATGACCCTCGCCGCCGCCGGTACCGCGCTTGAGCGCGTAAAGCCGCTCCGCGCGATTTATGGCTTCCTCATCGCGAGCATATCCACAACGCTGGGCGCGCTCGCGCTGACGACTCCGCTCACGACGCTTTACTTCGGCTACGTGTCGCTCATCGCGCCCGTTACGAATATCGTGACGCTGTGGGCGGTGTCATACGCGTTCTGCGGCGGCGCAATCGCGGGCGTGCTCGGTCTGACCGCGAACTTCCTCGGGCAGGCGGCGGCATGGCTTACCGCGCCGCTCGCGCGCTTCATTTTGTGGGCTGTGCGCGTGCTGTCGCGCGTACCTCTCGCGGCGGTTTATACGTCGAACCGATACGTAATCGCGTGGCTCGCCTACGCGTATCTCCTCCTCGCCGCCTATTTCGCCCTGCGCGGCAAGGGCAAGCAGCTTATCGCTCCCCTCTGCGCAATGGTCGCCGCACTCGCCGTCGCGCTGACGTTCACGCGAGCCATAACCCCGCAGGACGCAATGACCGTCACCGCGCTAAACGCCGGCGCGGGACGCAGTCTCGTCGTAACGTCCGGCTTCGCAACCGCCGTCGTCGATTGCGGCGGCACAAGCGGCAGCATAGGCGGCGACGCGGCGGATTACCTGCTCGCAAACGGGCTGAACGCCGACGCGCTGCTCCTGACCGCGTGGGACGACGCGCACTCAAGCGGCGCGGAGCTTCTCCTGCAACGCGTGCGCGTCAAAACGCTGATTGTGCCGCCGTATGACGACAACGACGCGCCCGAGCTGCTCACAATCGCGGCGGACGCGGGAACCGAAATAGTAACAGTCGCGGGTGACGCACAGTTGAACCTTGGCGGCGCAACGGTTTCGCTGTTCGCGGCATACGGCGACACAAATTCCCTCGCCGTCCTGTGCTCGCGGGACGGGCGGGACGCGCTCATACTCGGCGGCGGCGGAACCGCGTCGGAGTTCGCGCTGCTCGACCGCGCGGAGCTGCCGACGCTCGGGCTAATCGTCGCCGACAGCGGCTCGTCGCTGACCGCGAACCTGCTCGGGCGCACGGTTCCGCTCGCGGCGCTATTATCATACGGCGCGGACGAGCCGCCGCCAAACGCGGCGCTTGCGCGGCTGGAGCGATTCGGCGCGGAGGTCTACAGAACGGATTTACACGGCAGCATCACGGTGAATTTAACGGCGAATACGGAGGATTGACAATGGCGAAAAAAGCTGATAATTCCGCGCGGGCGACGGAGCTGCTCGCGCAAATCGCGCGCGGCGAGCTGTCGCGCCTGTATATTTTCCATGGTGAGGAGCGTTACATGCTGGAGCATTGCGTCGCCGCGTTGCGCGAACGTGTAGTCCCCGAGGGGCTTGACGGCTTCAACTACCGTCGGCTGGAGGGCGCGAGCCTGTCCGTTAACACTCTGCGCGACACGGCGGAAACCTTTCCCGTGTTCGCGGACATGACGCTGATTGAGGTGCGCGACTTCGACATTTTCAAGCGCGGGGAGGACGACCTAGCGTCGCTCGCCGAAATGTTCGCGGACATGCCCGAATACACCTGCGCCGTGTTCATTTACGACACCGTGGCGTTCAAGCCCGACAAGCGGCTGAAAGCCGTGTCGCAGCTGCTGAAGCACGCGGAGGTCGTGGAGTTTGAGCGTCAGGAGCAGTCCAAGCTCGCGACGTGGATTCGCCGCCATTTTAAGGAGCGCGGCAAGACCTGCGACAAGGACACGGCGGAGTATCTCGCGTTCATGACGGGCGGGCTGATGACTCCCCTGCTCACGGAGATTGAAAAGCTCGCGGCTTACTCCAAGGGCGTCGCGGTGACGCGCGCGGACATAGACGCGATGGTGGAGCCGACGGTTGAAGCCGTGGCGTATAACATGACGGACGCGCTCGCGGAGCGCAAGTTTGACCGCGCGGCGGAGGTGCTCGCCGACCTGCTCGCCATGCGTGAGCCGCCGCAGAAGCTCATATATCAATTCACGCTGAAGGCGCGTCACCTGCTCGCGGCGCGTCTGTGTGTGGAGCAATCACTCGGCACGGCGGAGCTGATGTCAATCAGCGGTATCCGCAACGACTGGCAGGCGCGCAACGCTCTCAACTCCGCGCGGCGCATGACCTTCGCGCAATGCCGCAAATGGGTGCTGTTGTGCGCGGAAACGGCTTACCGCCTGAATAGCGGCGGCGACTCCGGCGACCTCGTGCTGCTGCTGACCCGATTGGCGGCGGCATGAAGCGGCGCGTTGCGGAAGTTATCGTCGTTGAGGGGCGGTACGACAAAAACACCGTGGCGCAAGCCGTGGACGCGACGGTCATCGAAACGTCGGGCTTCGGCGTGTTCTCGGACGAGGAAAAGGTAGCTCTCCTCCGCCGACTGGCGGCGGCGCGCGGACTTATCATACTGACGGACAGCGACGGCGCGGGCTTCCTCATTCGCAACCACCTGAAAGGTATGCTCGGCGGCACGAACGTTAAGCACGCGTATATTCCCGACGTGCGCGGGCGCGAACGCCGCAAGCGCGCCCCGTCCAAGGAGGGTAAGCTCGGCGTTGAGGGCATGTCGCCCGAGGTCATAGTCGCGGCGTTGGAGCGCGCGGGAGCAACATTTACAATTGACAATGAACAATTGACAATTGACAATTCGGGGACGGGTGACGCGCCTTTTACTAAGGCTGATTTCTACGCTTTGGGGCTTACCGGAACGCGGGACAGCTCCGCTCGTCGGGCGGAGCTGCTTGCGCGGCTTTCCTTGCCGTCGCGATTAACGGCAAACGGCTTGCTTGAGGTCGTTAACCTCACGATGACGCGCGCGGAATTTTCGGCTCTCGTCGCCGATATGTAGTCTAACAGGAATATTGCTCCATCAGGCAGGACAGCAGTCGTTCCGCCGTTCTCGCGCGCTTCTGCGCCGCACAGGCACAGCGCGTGTAAAGCTCGGCAAGGTCGGGGTAATTCGTCGTCTCCGCGGCGCGCAGATAGTCGTCGTACAGCCTGTTTTCCTCTGCACAAGCGCGGCGCAAAGCCTCACTCGGGGAACCCGTCGGCGAAACCGACGACGACGGGTCATACATCTCGCCCGTGCGTATAAAGTACTTGGCGTTCAGCGCGCGAATCGAGCACTTGCAGTCCTCCGCCAAGCATCGGCATATGCGCGCGAACTGCCCTCTGCACCGCTTCGCGAGCAGGCAGTAATATCGAGCCGCCTCGCTCTCGCGGTCCATAAAGTCGCGCAGACGCGCAATTTCCGTGTCCTCCTTCGTCGCCGCGCCCAACACTCCCCCGCTGTTGTTCTCATACACGTCAGGCGAAACCTCGCCGTTCGACTTACCGCTGTACACGTCGGGCGAAACCTCGCTGTTCGACGTGCCGCTATACGTCGCGGGCGAAACCTCGGACGCCTGCGCGACGGGCGTTACAACCGTCTCCCGCACGACGGTTTCCGCAACGGGCTGTGCAATCACTTTCGGTGCCGCAACCTTTATCTCCGCAACAGACGCGGGCGGCGTTGCAATCGGCGCGGCGGCGGCTGACTGAATCGGCGTTATCGGCGAGAGCTGCGCGGCTGTCGTCGGCGCAACCGCCGCAGTTTCCGGCGGCGATACGCGCTGCCACACGCGGTCGAACTCCGCTCTGTTAAATGGCGCTTCGGTTCTTTCCATAAAATCACTATCCTCACTTTTCGGCGTTGGTTCGATAGTCCATAATATGCCGCCGCACTTGCAAGGGTGAGCGTTTTCTGTTAGAATGGTAATATTATCGAAAAGAGGAACGTGTATGCCTCGTTTTTTTGTTGACTCGCCCCTCGCCGTGGGCGGCGATATTACGCTCACGGGCGAAGTCGCGGCGCATATTCGCGCCCTGCGCTTGCGTGACGGCGAGGAATTTACCCTGTGCGACGGCGCGGGTTGGGACTACAACTGCCGCGTAACCGCGTCCGCTCGCGGCAAGGAACCGCCCATCGCGCTGGTCGTCGCCAAAACCCCGTCGCTCGGCGAGCCGCGCGTCGCCTGCGCGGTATACATCGCGCTCGCAAAGGGCGACAAGCTCGACTACGCGGTGCAAAAATGCGTCGAACTGGGCGCAACTTCATTCACGCTGTTTCAGTCGGAGCGTTGCGTCGCCCGCCCGTCACGGGAAGCTCTCGCGGCGCGCGTAACCCGCCTGCAAGCTATATCGCGCAGCGCGGCGGAGCAATCTCGGCGCGGCAAAATTCCGCCCGTAACATTCGCGGAGACATACGAGGACGCGATACGCCAAGCCGCAACCGCCGAACTCCCGCTGTTCTTCTACGAGGGCGAGCAAAATTTGCACTTGCGCGACGCGCTCCGCGAGGACTTCAAGTCCGTCTCCATCGTCACAGGCTCCGAGGGCGGCTTCACGCCTGAGGAAGCGGCGACCGCGACTCGGCTCGGGCTGCGCTCAATATCGCTCGGCGCGCGCATACTCCGCTGCGACACAGCCCCAGTAGCGGGCGTGGCGGCGGTCATGCTGACAAAAGGTGATTGAAAATGTTCGAGCTTACTTTCAAGGAAGTGTTCACCGACCCCGTATTCATTGTGTTCGTACTGCTGCTTATCGGGAGTATTGCGTTAGACCGTTTATTGAGAAAGTCAAAGCACGGCTGTCTCGGTTGTCTTAATACCTTAATTGTGGTTTTGCTTGTGTTCCTTATTATTCTTAACGTAGTGTATTGGTTCTTCACAGGAGTAGAGGAAGAAGTGTCCCCTACGGGCGAGTACACAATCATAATGACATGGATAGAGCAAGGCGGTTTTGGCTACACAGCACATGAAATCAAAGTCAAAGAGAACAAGCTGTTCGGGCGCAAGCGCGGCATCGGAGTCTTTACACCGGGCGGCGCGGAGTGGGTGTCCGACACAGAGTTCAGCTACGCGGACGGCGGCGGTCGCAAAGGCGTACTCGACGTTCGCACGATATTCAGCGACGAGTGGTACAACGGCGGACTGCATGACGCAATAGAACACAGCGGCACATACGGATAAAGGCAGCAATTCCAAGTTAAATTTCAAGGAGGAAACTAAATGATAACACTCACACGCACAGGCGTAACACTACAAAACGGCGCACCCGTCGCCGCCCCCGCACCCGCCGTCGTGGCGCGCGGGCGCACAATGGCGTACCAAATCCTGAACGCGCACAACACGTCGAGCGACGCGACGAAGCTGAAAATCAAGTTCGACGCGCTTGTGTCGCACGATATAACATACGTCGGCATAATCCAAACCGCGCGCGCTTCCGGCATGACGCGGTTCCCTATCCCTTACGCGCTGACGAACTGCCACAACAGCCTGTGCGCCGTCGGCGGCACGATAAACGAGGACGACCACGCGTTCGGTCTGTCCGCCGCGAAAAAGTACGGCGGCATCTACGTCCCCGCCAACCAAGCCGTCATTCATCAGTACGCGCGCGAAGAGCTTGCCGGTTGCGGCAAGATGATTCTCGGCTCGGACTCGCACACGCGCTACGGGTGTTACGGCACGCTCGGCGTCGGCGAGGGCGGCGGCGAGCTTGCAAAGCAGCTCCTGCAAAACACCTACGACGTGGACGCGCCCGAGGTCGTGCTCGTCTGGCTTGAGGGCGAGGTTCCCCACGGCATCGGACCGCATGACGTTGCTCTCGCGCTCGTCGGCGCGACGTTTCCGAACGGGTTCGTCAAGAACAAAGTCCTGGAGTTCGCGGGGCCCGGCATAGCCGCGCTGTCAATGGATTTCCGCATAGGCGTTGACGTTATGACGACGGAAACAAGCTGCCTAACCTCAATCTGGACGACGGACGATACCGTGAAAGCGTTCTACGAGAACGTCGGTCGCCCGAGCGAATACAAGCCGCTCTCCCCGCAGGACGGTGCGTATTATGACGCGATGGTGACAATCGACCTGTCACAAATGGAGTCGATGATTGCCCTGCCGTTCCACCCGTCCAAGGCGTACACAATCCACGAGCTTCAGGCGAACCCCGACAAAATTTTCGCGGAGATTGAAGCCGATTGCGACAGGGAGCTCGCGGGCAAGATTAAAATGGATTTGCGCCGCAGTATCAACGCGGACGGCAAAATCGCGGTCGAGCAGGGCGTAATCGTCGGCTGCTCCGGCGGCATGTACGAGAACATCTCCGTCGCGGCGGATATTCTGCGCGGCAAGTCAATCGGCGACGGCTACTTCGACCTATCGGTCTACCCCTCCTCAACGCCAATCGCGCTCGCCATAACGCGCGACGGGCTTGCGGCAGAGCTGCTTGAGGTCGGCGCGGTAATAAAGCCCGCGTTCTGCGGTCCCTGCTTCGGCGCGGGCGACACGCCGGCGCACAACACGCTGTCAATCCGCCACGCGACGCGCAACTTCGCGTCCCGCGAGGGCTCGAAGCCCGCGAACGGGCAAATCGCGTCCGTCGCGCTAATGGACGCGCGCAGCATCGCGGCGACGGCGGCGAACGGCGGCGTGCTGACCGCCGCAACCGATGTCGAGTACACCGAAACCCCGCGCGAATACAAATACGACGGCGGCGTGTACGCCAAGCGCGTCTACAACGGCTTCGGCAAGCCCGACCCCACGGTAGAGCTGCGCTTCGGTCCCAACATCGCCGACTGGCCGAAAATGCCGCGCATGGAGGAAAACCTGCTGCTCACGCTCTGCGCCGTGATTCAGGACGACGTGACGACGACCGACGAGCTTATCCCGTCGGGCGAAACGTCGAGCTATCGGTCAAACCCCGTCGCGCTGTCGGAGTTCGCGCTCTCGCGTCGCTGCCCCGATTACGTCGCGAAGTCAAAGACCGTGCGGGACGGCGACCACGCGGCGGAAATCGCGAAGCTCGGCATACCGTCCGCAACCTCCGTCGGCTCCGCAATATTCGCCCGCAAACCCGGGGACGGCTCCGCGCGTGAGCAAGCCGCGAGCTGCCAAAAGGTTCTCGGCGGTTGGGGTAACATCTGCTACGAATACGCCACGAAGCGTTACCGCAGCAACTGCATCAACTGGGGCATAGTGCCGTTCACGCTGGAGCAAACGTTCGAGTTTGAGGACGGCGACCGCGTGTTCGTCCCCAACCTGCGCGGCGGCATTCTCGCGGGAGAAGAGCAATTCACCGCGACGGTCACGCGCGGCGATTTTACGCGCGAGATTACGCTGCACGTCAAGGGACTGACCGCCGAGGAGCGGCTGATACTCACCGAGGGGTGCCTGATGAATTATTACGCCGCGGGCTACGGCAAATAGGAGGAACGAACGATGAGGGCAATAGTTACGGTTATAGGCAAGGACCGCGTCGGCATAATCGCCGAGGTATGCACCCTGCTCGCCGCGCGCGGGGTGAACATTCTGGACATTAGCCAGACGGTCATGCAGGAATATTTCACGATGATAATGCTCGTGGACACGGCGGCGTGCAACGTCCCGTTTGGCGAGCTTTCGCGCGACCTCGCGGCGAGCGGCGAGGACAGAGCGCTGTCAATCCGCGTCCAACGCGAGGACATTTTTGAAGCAATGCACAGAATTTAGCAAAAAGGGGATATTCTCACATGCGCAGAGTTAAGATTTTCACTCGCGAATGCAAACATGAAAATCGCACGTCTTACGCGACCTACAGCGCAACGGCGTCAGAACTTGAGGACGAGGTGAACCGTTGGCTCGCCGAGAACAAAAAAACCGCTTTCAGCATATCCGTATCACCGATAATCGGCGCTGCCCTTATCCTCACGTTGATTTACGAGGACTAAGCGACCATATTCCGCGCTGGAGCGCGTAACGCACGAAGGGAACAGGCATATGATAAATTTCAATGAAATACTGCAAACAAACGAGATGATTGACGCGCAGCATCTCGACATTCGCACAATCACGATGGGCATCTCCCTGCTCGACTGCGCGGACGCGGACATCACCGTCGCCTGCCGCAAAATCTACGACAAAATCACGCGCCGTGCCGAAAGGCTCGTCGCCGTGGGCGAGGAAATTGAGAGCGAGTTCGGTATCCCAATCGTCAACAAGCGCATTTCGGTCACGCCTATCGCGCTCATTGCGGGTGCCTGCGGCGAGACGGATTACACGCCGTTCGCCGTCGCGCTCGATAACGCGGCGAAAACCGTCGGCGTGAACTTCATCGGCGGTTTCTCCGCACTAGTTCACAAGGGCTTCATCGACGCCGACCGTAACCTAATCGCGTCAATCCCCCGCGCGCTTTCGGAGACGGAGCGCGTCTGCGCCAGCGTCAACGTCGGCACGACAAAGGCGGGCATCAACATGGACGCGGTGCGCCTGTGCGGTGAAGCCGTCAAGGAAGCGGCGCGGCTGACCGCCGAAACGGGCGGGTTCGCGTGCGCAAAGCTCGTCATTTTCGCGAACGCCGTCGAGGACAACCCGTTCATGGCGGGCGCGTTTCACGGCGTGGGCGAACCCGAGTGCGTCATAAACGTCGGCGTTTCGGGACCCGGCGTAGTGTATCACGCGCTGCAAGCCGTCAAGGGCGAGCCGTTCGACGTTGTTGCCGAGACGATAAAAAAGACGGCGTTCCGCGTCACGCGCATGGGGCAACTCGTCGCGCGCGAAGCTTCCGCAAGGCTCGGCGCGCCATTCGGCATCGTTGACCTATCGCTCGCGCCCACGCCCGCAATAGGCGACAGCGTGGCGGACATTCTGACGGAAATGGGGCTGTCCAACGTCGGCGCGCACGGAACAACCGCCGCGCTCGCGCTGCTGAACGACGCGGTGAAAAAAGGCGGCGTTATGGCTTCAAGTCACGTCGGCGGTTTGTCGGGCGCATTTATACCCGTTTCGGAGGACGCGGGCATGATAGCCGCCGCGCAGAGCGGACTGCTGACGATAGAAAAACTCGAAGCGATGACGTGCGTCTGCTCCGTCGGACTTGACATGATAGCCGTCCCGGGCGACACGCCCGCCGCCACAATCTCCGCGATAATCGCGGACGAAGCGGCAATCGGCATGATTAACAACAAAACGACCGCCGTGCGCATAATCCCCGCGCCCGGCAGGGTCGTCGGCGACGTGGTGGACTTCGGCGGGCTGCTCGGCACCGCGCCCGTCATGCCCGTCTCGCGCGGCGAAAGCGCCGACTTCATAGCCCGCGGCGGCCGTATCCCCGCCCCCCTGCACAGCCTGCGGAATTGAAAGATTATTTTCAACTAAAATTGTAAAAAACCCACCGTTGCGGCGCGTACCGCAACGGTGGGGTTTATGCTTCTATCCGGCATACCTACTCAGCGTAGTCAATGAAAATGTCATCGCCGCCATCAACCCCCATCGCCTAGTTCTTTTGCACCAAACACCACCGCAATAACCGCTAAAGCCGCAATTCCGAGTCCGGCAACACCTTTCAAAACTTCGACAAGAAAATTCTTGTTGTTTTCGTCTAATTTCACAAGTAAGTGTGCTATTTCAACTTGTTTATCACAAATATATTGGATTTGCTCAAATGTTAATTCAGGTCGTTGGCTAAGTTGGTCAAGACTCTTCAGTATTGATTCTAACGCAGAAATTACCTCTGACGTTGTATCGTGATTTTTTTGGGTTATATCTCTTTGCGCAGAAACAACCGTCTGAACTAATTCCGTCGTAAATGTTAAAATTTCAGGAAGCTGTTCTAAAATCTTTAGTCGGACTTCCTTATCGACCTTCGGTATTAGATGAATGTAATTCCCAAATTTTTCTCGCGATAGCTTGTCCCAAGCATCAATTCCTAATTTTTTTAATGTCTGTTTTTCGTTTAATGGTGCCATATCCTTTACCATCCTTTCTTGTTTCCCACACACCGCCGAACACCCCATCACTGTTTACGCGTAAACAGTGGAACCCCATGGGGTTCCGTCGATTCTTCTGTTACAATATCACATTTTACCTAATTTTGCAACCATTTACTGCGCCCAATCCGCAATTTTATTTGCTGACCTCGCACTTCAGCCCGTACTCCTCAAAAATCGCGCGCGCGCGCTCCAATTCCTCCGGCGTGTTCTCGCGCAGCTCGTCCAGCGCGTACACCATGCCGACGGACGCGTACTTGCTCGCGCCGTACTTGTGGTACGGCAGGACGCTGACCGTCGCGTTCGGCGCGACCGCCCGCACAAGCTCCGCCGTCGCGCGCAGATTTTCCTCGCCGCTGTTGTATTCGGGTATCAGCGGCACGCGAATCGTGACGGGAATCCCCCGCGCCGCAACGGTTTCAAGGTTTCGCACAATCACGTCACGCGGCACGCCCATAAGCTCGCGGTGCCGCGCGTCGTCCATGTGCTTCAGGTCGAAGTACACAAGGTCGGTGTATTCCAGCACCTTGTCCAGCGCCTCGGCGGTGCCGAACCCGGACGTGTCGGCGCACGTGTGAATCCCGTTTTCGCGGCACTTTTTGAAAAGCTCCGCCACAAAATCCGCTTGCCCGAGAATTTCGCCGCCCGAACAAGTAACGCCGCCGCCCGAAGTCTCGTAATAAACCTCGTCCTTGCGCACGGTTTTCCACACCTTTTCAACAGTCATAACCTCGCCCGAAATTTTCAGCGCGTCATTCAGGCAAGCCCTAACGCACTCGCCGCACGCAACGCACTTCGCGCGGTCGAACGCGGGACCGCCCTCCGCCGTGAACGCAATCGCCCCGTTAGGGCAGGCGGCGGCGCAAGCCCCGCACTTAACGCACGACGTGTAGCGGTGCAACACTTGCGGCGCAACGCTTTGTGACTCGGGGTTAGAGCACCACGGGCACCGCAGCGGACAGCCTTTAACGAACACCGTTGTGCGAATCCCGGGTCCGTCGTCGATGCTGTACCGCTGAATATTAAAGATGGTTCCTGTTACATCTGACATAAAATGTTCCCTTTTATATAATTTCGTGCATCGTGCGGTTCACAATCTCCGCCTGCAACCCGGGCGGCAGGTCGATGAAGTACGCCGAATACCCGCCGACGCGCACAAGCAGGTTTTTGTGCTCCTCGGGGTGCGCCTGCGCGTCCAGCAACTCCTCGCGGCTATGAATGTTGAACTGAATGTGCCAGCCGCCGCGCTTCATGAACGCCTTGACGAGCCACGACAGCTTCTCAATCTTCTCCGGCGTGTTCAGCAGGGATTTCGAGAACTTCATGTTCATCGCGTAACCCGCGTACTCCTTGGCGTACAGGTCGTTCGTCGCGGAATTTATCGCCGCCGTCGGACCCGTCACGTCGCAGCCGGGCGACACGGAGCAAGCCGCGTCGCAAGTCGGCGAACCCGCCGCGCGTCCGTTCGGCAGCGCGCCGATTGCCTTGCCGATGCCGACGTGCCCCGCCGCCGCGCCGATGAACAGCATCGGCTTCTTACCCGTGAGCGGGTCAACCTCGGACTGCATAATCTCCGGCACCTTTTTGCTCATCTCGTCATAAATCTCGTCGGCGTAGTCGTCGTCGTTGCCGTATTTCGGGCTGTTAATGCACAGCTTGTGCAGCGTTTCGTAACCCTCCCAGTCCTTTTCGCAAGCGTCCATCAGCTCCGCCATCGTCGTCTTTTTCTCGTCGAACACCAACTTTTTAATCGCCGTCATCGTGTCCGCAAGGTCAACAAGCCCGCGCGAACCGAGCCAGCACGCGCGCCCCTCGGGGTAACGCGCCCCGCCCTCGCGCGACGCAAGCCCGGCGGGAATGCAATCCTCGTACTGCATCGCGACGCGCAGTCCCGACATCGGTCCCTCCGCAATCTCCGTTGACCACGACAGCAGCTTGAACTTGCGCAAAATCGGCACAAAATACGCGAGCTGCTTGTAATACGCCTCCAAAACCTGCTCAAAGCTCGTGAACTCGCGCACGTCGCCCGTGTGCGGACCGAGCTGCTTCTGCGTGCGCGGGTCAAACCCGTCGTGCAGGGCAAGCTCAAGCACTTTCAACTGACTGATGTTGTGCCCGCCGCCCATGTGCTCCAGACTGTCGAGGTGGTACCCAAGACAGCCGGAAGCGTTCCAATTGCAAGCGTCTTTCAGCGGAATCCCGCGGTCGAGGTAACGCTGCGTGCCGAGCTTGTCGCTCAAAAACGCGGGGTTCCCGCCGCCAAATTCGCGGTTGCACTCAAGCGCGTGCAGCACAAATTGCGCGTCCATGTCAGGATTGTATCGCACGTAAATCGCCGGTTCCGACAGCTTAATTTGCGCCATCGCCTCCAGCACAAGCCACGACACCTCGTTTGTTAGGTCGTTCCCCTGCTCGTCCGTGCCGCAGAGCGTGATGTTCGGCAGCAGCGAACCGGGCGCGGCGCGTTGCTCGCGCGGTATCGTCACAAGGTTTTCGCACTCGCGGATTTTCAGCCACAGCGCGCCGAGCAACTCCGCCGCTTCCTGCGCCGTGATTTTGCCCGCCGCCTTGTCGCGCTCGTAGTACGGGTAAAGCAGTTGGTCGAGCCGTCCAATCGGCACCTCCGGTCTGTCGGAGGACTCTTTCCAGCACACGAGGTGATACAGCCGCACGCATTGCAACGCCTCAAAAAAGTCGCGCGGCGGCTCCGCGGGCACGCGCTCGCAAGCGTCCGCAATTCGCAGCAGCTCCGCCTTGCGGACGGGGTCGCTCTCCGTCGCCGCAAGCTCTCGCGCAAGCTCCGCGTGGCGACGCGCGTAACCGATGAACGCTTCGCAAGAGATAATTGTCGCCTTTAGTAACCAATATTTGCGCAGGAATTGCGCGGTGCCGTGGCTGTTCTCGTCGCCCTCGGCAAGCATACGTTCGCGCTCGCGCTTGCACAGGTCGATGACGTAATTCAGCCCGTTTTCAACGCACTTAACCGAAACCTGCGCGACCCCGCCGCCATAGGACGAGTAGTTTTGGAACAGCCCGCGGTCCATTTCGTAGCGCACGCCGCGCCCCTCGAACACCATGCCGCGGTCGAACAGCAGGTCAAACACGTCGTCGCCCATGTCGAACTCGACGGAAGCGTTCACGCTCGAAACCTTCGGCATGTGCTCAATCCAGTATTCGGCGTCCGCGCGCAATGCCTCAAGGTCTGCGGCGTCTATGTTTGTCGAGGAAATGTCGGAGGTTTTGCGGTCAAACTTGCCGCTCTCCACCATCTTCAGAATTTCGCGCGGCTTCATTGCGCACAGCGTGCCGTTGCCGCGAATGAACTTGGTCAGCGAACCCACAATCAGCTCGCCGTCGCGAATCAGCAGCGGGCACTCCAGCAGACGCTTTTCTAGCGCCTTTGCCCAGCGAATGTCAATCGGCAGTCCTTCCGTTTCTTTCCAGGACTGCGTGAACAGGATTGAGTCGTCAACATACACTTGCGGCGCAGCGTTTTCCCAGTCAGTCTTAAGCTTTTGCAGACGCGGGGTCAGCACTTGCACCGACTTTATTTCTTGTTTATTTACCATTTTTTGTCTCCTTAATATTTATTACACGATAGTTACGTGTTGTTTCCCGTGGGTGTTTTGCCGAGGAGGAAAGACTGCGGGTGGCTGTAAATGTAACCGATTCCGCCGCCGACGTACAGGCAAAGCCCGGTGACGTATGCGCTCAAATCGCTTGCAAGCCAAAGGGTTGGACCCGCTATGTCGTCCGCCGTGCCAATTCTGCCCATCGGAACTTCATGATGCGCGATGCCGTCCAAAAGATTCTCGAGGTCGTCGCCGGAGGCGAGTTCGTCCCAAAAGGACGTGCGGATTGGTCCTGGCTTGATGCAATTGACACGAATTCCCAGCGGGGCAAGCTCCATTGCGAGATTTACGGTCAGGGATTCGCAGGCGGCTTTCGCCATGTGGTAAGTGTATGCCGGAGTTGTGGGGTTAAATGCGCCATTTGAGGAGCAGATTATCACTTTTCCGCTCTTTTTTGCCTTCATGTGGGGAATGACGGAAAATACTGTGTTGTATGTTCCTGTCATGTTGCTGTCAAACGTTGCGGCGTAAGCGGTTTGGGGGTCTATGTCGTCGCCGTCGAAGGTTTTTCCGGCGAAACAGGCTAGAATGTCGATTTTGCCAAATTCCGCTATGGTTGCGGCTACGAGCGCGGCTATGCTTTCGGGGTTTGTTACGTCTAGGGGGGCGTAGTAGCGGGCGGTTTTGCCTTGGGAATTTAGTTGCGCCGCAAGGGTTTCGCCTTTATTTTCGCTTCTGCCGCCGAGGATTACCGCGGCTCCCTCCGCGGCGAAAAGTCGGGCTACCGCTTCGCCCATTCCGCTTGTCGCGCCTGTTATTATCGCGACCTGTCCTTTCAACATTTTTTCCAATTCAGTCACTTCCTTTACCCTTTAGTATACACCAAAACGCAAAAAAACGCAAGAAAAAGCCCGATTTTACCCGGACTTTTTCTCACTTTTTGAAGCTTTTTATATACTTTTTTAATCTTTTTCGTGCTTTTTACGCCGTTCGTCGAGTAAGACGATTGCGAGCCAGGTTACAAGCACGGTCAGAGACGCGGCGCAGAGGAACGTCCATGTAAACATTCCTGAATCGCCCGTTTGCGGGGGGACGACCACCGTCGGTATGTCGTCCGTCGGCGGCGTTTCGCCAAGCGGGGGCGAACCTTCGGGAAATTCCGTCAGCTGCGGGGTCGGAGTTGGCGGAGGGGGCGAGAACTCGCCCAGAGGTGCGCTCGGCTCCGCGATTTCTGTCGGTTCCACGGTCGGTTCACTCGTCGGCGAGCTCGTCAGCGCCGGGGACGGGCTAACGTCGGGGTCGCCCGGGTAGTCAGGAGGATTCGGCGACGGCTCGGGTTCTATGTACGCCACGAACCGCAGCTCGAACGCCGCCAATGTATCCTGCTCGGCATTGTTCAGCTCCTTGCTTAAGGCTACCTGAAGGTTTACGCGCGCGTCACTATTTGGGTTGACCGCGCCTATCAGCACCATCGCGCCTATTCCGTTGTACAACGGGTCGGCATTTGCCGTCGCGCTCAAGGTACTTTGTAACGTGTTGCTGAACAGCGCGGGGGCATCCGCGGGGGCGTTGCCGTCCCGCACCGTCAGCGTTATCTTTTCAAGCAAGTTCGCCGCCGTTTTTGTGTCAAAGTCACCCGTCGGTCTCGTCAACTCGCTTGCTTGCTCCACCGTCAGCGACTTCGCTATGAGGTAGAACGTGACGACGGAATCCGATTGGTTACGCAGAAGCACGTCCGTGGCGCGCGAATCGCCGGGAGATAACTCCTTGGTCGCAGAGCCGAACAGGTCGGTCAGCTGCTTGTTGCTGTCATAGGTGTAAGTTGTCACCTCTGTACCGCTCCAAGGCGTGAACGTCTGGGTCGAACCGCTGCCGGTCAGGGTGGACTCCGCCGCAAACGCGGCGGCGGAGCTCACCGTCAGTAACATAACCATTGACAGCACGGCGGCAGCCAACCTCTTTATTGATTTTTTCATCAAAACCCCCGTCCTGTCAATTGACAATTGACAATTGATAATTGACAATTATTGTTACGTTGCTATGTATTATACTGTTTGTTATTTGCTAGTTAAATAATTATCAGGTTAATCCATTATCGTCACGAAACAGTTTGGCGAACTGGTCGTCGGTGGAAGTGTTACTCCAGTTCCAGTAGTTGCTTCCGGCGTCACCATTCGTAACGTTAGCCGACTGGATAGCATAGCCGGTAATGTCAACGGCGATTGATACATCAAACCATGAATTGTCAAGCCCAAGCGGAATCGAAATTGTATCAAAGAGATAACTTGTTTCGCCACCGTCCGCAGCTACGGGTTTGAGATACCAGTCATTTTCGCCGTTTTTGTTTGGATTCTCGCCATAGGAAGCGAAGTAAAGAACTGTGACAAAGTTCCCGTCAGAATCAAAGCCAGTTTCAGATTTACTACTAATAAACCAGTAATCTTGACCTACTGCCGGGGTAGGACCATAGGGAACGTTAACAATTCCTGCAATTGCATCTATTTTCTCTTGTGAATTCGCGTCACTTCCAACCCATTCTTCGACTGTCGGTCCGTCGACATTATTATTGCTAACGACGAGTTTTGCGGCAACATAGACAGGGATTGAACCGACGTTCTTGATATACGGCTCCTTAATGAGAGAGTCGCCGGGCTGAACATCTTCAAAAATTAAGCCCCAACCATCTTCCTCAATAAGGTCATCTGTCAAGTCGCCATCGAGTGTGTAGTATACTTCGCGGAGTTCAATCCAAGCATTTCCGAGGGTTACAACGTTTTGTGCGACATGCGTCTGTGCAGTGAAAACCATGAGCGTTCCGCCGATTGCGAGTGAGAGCGCGAGGACTGCCGCGATGATACCGAGTACTAGTTTCTTCTTCATGTGTGTGTCTCCTCTTTCTTTTATAATATTTTATACTATTAGTATAGTATACAGGGGGTTATTATGCGGGGAAATAGTGCGCGAGTTCGGTGCCGTCGTCGCCGTAGAGGGTGCCGTCGTTCCATGTGGATTGGACGAGATAGGCGGTTACGTTGGCTTCGACGGTTACGGTGCTGTTGGCGTTGAGGAACTCTGCGTTGAAGTTTGGTATGTGGATTTGGGTGTAGGGCGGATAGTCTTTTGTGGAATCGTTGTTGCCGAATACGGCGAGTGCTCCGCCGCTTGTGTAGTAGAATGTGAATTTGTTGCCGTTCTGCTCTACCGTCCAGTTTGTGGTGTTCAGAGTGTTGTTGAATAGAGTTGTCAACGCGAGGTCACCTGCGGGAATGTCGGATAGAGAGACATTTGTAAAGTTTAAGGTAACCTCAAGCTTTAGGTACGCGTCTGCGCCGTTTGCGTCGTTGCGCACGACGTAAGGCGCGTTGTCGATTAGTTCGTTCGGGGCTACGACGTAGGTTAGACCTTTGAACTTGCCGGTTGTATTGTTATGTACGCCCGGCGGGAGCGTGGTGTCGTTGCTGCCGACTTCAAGTCCGGGATACTCGACATAGTAAGGCGGCAGAGAATGACTGGTCGGGGAAATCGGGTCTAGTTTGCCGCCGTAGACCCAGAGTTGGGCTTCGATTCCCGGGCTTAGGGTTACAACGTTGGTGGCGGTTGCGGTGTGGGCGGTGAAGAGCATGAGTGTGCCGCCGATTGCGAGGGAGATTGTGAGTGCGGCAGCGAGGAGCAGGAGTAGTATTTTCTTTTTCATGGCTGTTGCTCCTTTCTGTTAACCGAGTGCCGCAAAGGCTTGTTCGGCGGTTTGTGCGTAGCTCCCGGGTGCGCCGACCCACGCTTGGACGGCTTCGGCGTAGACGATGATTAAATCAGGGTCACTTTGAACAGCGTCAATTTGCGCTTGCGTAAGTGTATCACTATACGTAACCGTTGCAATAATGCTTGAAGTCGTAGTACCCGGTTGTAAGATTTGATTATAATAGTACCATTTGTAGCCATCAGCGTCATCTACGCTCTTCCAAGTTTCACCGCTGGCGTTATCACTATTGTCGATATTAGATTTAATTACCTCTACGTCGCTTCTATGTATCACACGTGCGCGTATAAAAGTTGGTAATTCGCTAGAGTTTGTTACTTTGGCTTCGGCATCAACTGTAACATCCGAGACAGCAGTAGCATTATCGATAACCAGAGAACAGTTAACTCCTATTTGACCGAGAGTTATGCTGTTTGTTGCCTTGTCGCTTGTGTCTACGAAGAGGGCGAGCGTCATTGTCACCACAAGCGCAGAGATGATTACGATTGCCGCCAGGGGTAAAAGCAGCCGACTTAGTGTTTTGCGCCTATTATTTTTCATTGCCGATTACTCCTTTCTCCGCAGAATCCGGTTTCTGCTTGGGCGGGGCGAGCACCGCCGGAACCACAAACAGAACTATCAGCACCGCGATTATGATGATTCCCACGCCGAAACCTTTTGCGGTTTTCAGGTTCATCAGCGCAGTTCCCGCGCCGGGTATATGCAGCCACGCGCGACCTATCATGTCGGCAAACGGCACGGGCGCAAGGTCTTCGCTGTCGTTGTTGTCGCCCTTTGTGTGGAAAGTCTCGCCCTCGATTGCGATTACGCGGTGGGTTACAACGGTTTCTTCGCTTAGGTGGTAGCTGATTACGTCGCCTTCGCGTATCTCTTGCGGCGTGACCTTTTCGTTGATGAACACCAAGCCGCCGACTTTGTATTGCGGTTCCATGCTGCCGCTTAGGATTGCCATCGGCGTGTTGCCGAGCACTTGCAGGAGTAGGATTGAACCGGCGGCGAGGATTATCGCGAGTAGTATCAGCGTGCCGAGGACGTTACAGAGCGTCGATATTGCCTTTTTCATTACGGTGTGACCGCGAATTGGTTTTCTTTGACGTCGGTTGAGGATAGGTAGTAAATGGAATCTTCGGACTTAGCGTTTGTGAATTGAACAATTGCGGTTTTTCCGGAGTACCCATCTACCGTTATGAACTGTGCAGAACCCACATTTTGTGCTGCTGCCGCTGAATATCGCGCACTTTTCAGTTCGGTAACCGTGTACGTACTGGAAGTTCGCAAATCTGTTATCGCAGTCGCAGTGCCGGTATTGTTATCATTCTCGCCAATCGTTATCTTGCGAACCCAACTCTGTTCAAAATCACCATTTCTATACTCTTTTACCTCAAACAGGAACGTCGCTTGACCGTGAACCGATTCGTTAAGAGCAGTACCGGTCGGAATTTGCAGCGTCTTTTGAATCACAATCTGCCCGTTGCAAGCCGCGTTCGTGACTGTTATCAGCTTGTTGGCGGCAATGTCCTTTATCACGTTGCCCAAGTCGTCAGTCTCCACTTTTGCCGTTAGTTCAACATTTACCAAAGGCGTTCCAACCAACGTCGCCACTTGCTCCAACTGGTCAGTAATCGTGAACTCGAACGGGGTGGCTAACTTCTCGTACCCGTCTTTTGCTGTAGTCTGCACTAAGGTGTAAGTTCCCGGTGTGAGCAGCAACCGCGCGGGTGCGCCGCCATTGGGTGCCGTTAACTCAATTACGCCGAATGCGTTTGCGATGTAGGTGTCTATTAAGCCCGTTGCGGGATTGTTTGCGTCGTAAGTATTGTCGTATAACTTGAACACCGAGGTTCCGGCGGTTGGTTCGGGAATGGGGTTCCCGTTATCCGTCACCACTTGCAGGAGGAGGGCTTGCGGGGTGGTTGTTGCGTATTGGTTGAGGGTGTAGGTGACGGATTCATCGGTTCCGTCGTTGTCTAAATCTTCGTTTATTGGGTGATTGTCATCGGTTGTAGGTTTCGAACCGTCGATTACTTCCTTGTATACTATAGGCGAGTAGTTCAGCAGTCCACCATCCGACTTAGTATAAAGCGTGAACTCTATTAAAGCAGTAATCGGACTATTTGGAGCAAGCTTCTTCCTATATTGCACCTCTAGGTAAGTAAATGAAGCGTCAGCACGCGTCCATAATTCCCATCTATCGTTGTTATAATCGTCTTTTTCTGTATGTCCCTTGTACGTCACGCCATCATTTGACGTTGTATAGCTTTCACCAACCAAGGACAATACCCAACCAGTTCCTTCGCCATTAGGAGGTTGTGGTCTTGTGTCTCTAATGTCAACATTGCTGATTTGGAATGTGTTTACACCGCTAACGCTAGCCCATACAAAAGTACCAGAATCATTGATATTTGCACCAAATATGATATGCTTATCAACCACCGTTTCACCGCCATAATAATATGGGTTCCCCTCTGCCGGAGTAAACTGTACAGACGCATTGCCGGAGGGTACGTCGGCGGTTGTGAAATCGCCTGTTGTGGGTGGTTTGATTGTGTAGGTAAGTGTCCGAATGAGGTCAGTATCATCGAAATCATCGTGTTCGATTGTCCATGTTCCGCTAAAAGACGGAGGTGTTTTTTCTGTATTGTTTTCTGTATATCCAGTTACAGCTTCAATTGTATAGCCGTTCAATACATCTGTTATTGCGAAGTCTGTTCCAGCCGCAAGAGGATTTTCATTGCTACCGTATACATTACCGCCTACCGTTAATGTAACTGTGAAAAGGTTACTATCGCCTACAGGAGGTATAACATTTTTGCTTGCCCAGACGTGTCCTCTCTCCGAATATGATGTTGGTTCAGGGTCAATAGTAGCGTTATTGTAACCTATGTGATAATGTGCAGTCCTTACAACAGTTACATTATAGCTATCGGGGAGAGCTGTAGGGACAGGTGCAGAAACTTTAATCGCAAATTCGGACGCTCCGTCGGGAATGAAGTAGACTTGGGGTTCCGTTATGATTAGCGTGTCGTCGGCTTCGCCCGTTTCGTCGTCGGGCGTGAATATTACGTCGTCGGGGGGGTTGTAGAACTCGACGTCAGGCGTTATGTCCTCGGCGGGCGGCAGCTCCGTCTGCGGCGCGGGTTCCTCGGCGGGCGGCTCGTCGGTCGGCTCCGTCTCTTCGGCGGGCGGCGCGTCCTCGGCGGGTTCGTCCTCGGTCACGGGCGCGTCAGGCTCGGCAGCAGGCTCGGTCGGCTCCGCGTCCGTCTCCGTCTGCGGCTCTGTCGGCTCGGTCGGGACGACTTCGGGCGCGTCCTCGGGCGCGTTAAATTCAGGCGCGGCAACGCCCGCGAACTCGGCGTTCTCGTTGCCTTGGGGCTCCTCGGTTGGCTCAGGCTGCGCTGTCGGCTCGGCGGTAGGCGCTTCGGGTTGCGGCGCGGCGGTCTCGTCGGGTGCTTCGGGCAGGATTGTAATCTCGTCGCTCTCGCTCTCCGGCTCGATTTCGCCATAATCCGAATTGATTTTCAGGTTGAACTGCTCGCCGTTTTTCTCTATAAATATCGCGGACAGCTCCTCAAGGTCGCGCGTTGCGACTATGTAAGCGACGGACGAATTGTTCAGCGCGGTATCAAGTTGCTCGAACGTTGCGCCGTCCTCGATGAGCAGCGACGAGTAAACGGTGTCGAGCAGCAGCCATTCGCCGGGCGCGTACCTGTCGAAAGACGCAATCAGCTCCTCGTTTTCCGCCGGCACCTTAGCGAGCGCGTCCTCCGCCGCGAACCAATTCCCGGCGGCGAGCGCGTCCTCGTACAAATCGACGAGCTGCGACACATTATAATGTATAATCACGCCGTCAGCCGTCGGAGTGCCGTTCGGGGTTTCGGTCGCCGCGTCGCCGTTTACGTTTTCACCGAATTTCGGCGCAATAGTCTCGTTGACGAGCGCGCTCCCCTCCGCCCCGGCGATTGTTTTGGGCGTGAGGTAAGCAACGCCCCCGAGCAGCGTCACCACCAGCAGCAGCGACACCACGACATTAAGCGTTTTTCCAACGTTTCTCTTCCTCATTGCGCTATCCTCCTATTCGTTGACGGGAGTTCCGTTCGTCGCGTCCGTAACTGGATTGTATCACAATATAGTTACATTAAGGTTACACAACGCAATTTCCCGTGACATAAGTTTGGTTAAATTGGTTTCATTTTCGCTCTATGGTTTCAAAAAGCAGTTACTTCGGTAACCAATTGTTTCCAATTTGTTATTGTGTTCATCATAGCATATGTTTTGGTGAAATGCAAGGGGAAATTTTGAAATATTTTTATCTTTTTTCGCGGTTCCGTGTTACTGCGCGCGCCGCCGCATAACCCGACGATTTACAGTATTTTGTCGCCGAGCCTATTAGTTTAATGTAAGGTTAATGTTACGTTTTCGCAAAATTCATGCGCAGAAATGCTCAATATTCTCCCGTGCCGCCGAGCGGCGCTCTTATTTTTCGTCTTGCGCCGCGCTCTGCCGTTCCATATCTGTTATCTGGTATAAATTAGATAACCTATTTCCTCGCCTATCCGGCGGGGACCCCCTTTCTTATGCGAGAAAGGGGGGAAAGCGCACTTAAGGGGGCTGCGCCCCCTTAAGAATCCCCTGCTTCTCAGAGCACTTTGGCTTAGTTACGCTTTCGCAAATGTTATGTTCTACAGCGCGGAACAAGTTAAAGTACAAATGCAAGCTGACATTCGTCAAGGTCTAGCGACAGCTGAGTACATGTCCTTGCCAAGTGGCAGCTTGCAACACCAATGTTAACCTACTGCCCGTAACGCCGCATTGGGTTTGCGCCTAGCTGTGGGGGAGATTTTTAAGAGGGGGTTTACCCCCTCTTAAATGCGCTTTCCCCCCTTTCTCGCATAAGAAAGGGGGCGCCGTCCGCGTAGGACGAGGGGTAGATAACATCTAACAGATAATAGATAACAGATATGGAACGGAAAGATGCGCCGCGCGGCGGGACGAGAGAGTCGCCTCGGCGGGACGGGGGAACAAGGAGGGCAATGCCTATGGCGGTGCGGTAAATACGCATAAACAATTAGTTTGCGCAGCATTAACGCCCTTGTTTTCGTAATATACACCGCGTATAAAATTACAAATCGGAAACAAAAATCAACAAAATAATTTTCTACGTCACACCCCGAGATTCGGCACTTTAGCCAGTAATTCGTGTGAAAATTTTACGCTATTCACAAAATCGCACCCCGCGAACCGTGCCGAAGTCGGTCGATTTCGGTTTACATAACACCTGAACATTTAGACAGTCAACAAAGAGTTATTAACATTATCCACCGAGTTATCAACAAGCTAATTCTCTTAGATATATCAGGGCAAAACGGGAATATGGCAGTTAATTCCCAACCGCAAAAAGCTGAATTAGCATTTTTTTCAGGTCGTCGTTTAGTTTACATAACACCACAATTGTTACGTGGTTACACGGTTGTTACATTTTGGCGTTTGCATTTCCCACCGCGATTTGCGAAACATTGCGCTTTACGCGCCGCCGCGAACGTATTATAATGATGTTGCGGGTAGCAAACCCCCGCGCGAAAGGCGTGATTATCAAAATGGAAACAAACCCTTTAACAAGTTACGAATTGGGTGCGAACCCCGGCGTTCGCATGACAGACGGCGGCGAGGTCGTCATTATTCTCGACCAAACGCAACTGCCGAACCGTGAGGTGCGCTATATTTTGAGCGAGCCGGGAGAGCTGTTTGAGGCGATTGCGGAGCTGCAGGTGCGCGGCGCGCCCGCCATCGGCATCTTCGCGGCTTACGCGCTCGCCGTCATCTCGGCGCACATTCGCGCGTTCACCTTTGACGACTTTTATAATGAGTTGGCGGAGCGGGCGGAGTACCTCAATTCGGCGCGCCCCACTGCCGTGAATCTCGCGCGGGCGACGGGACGCGTGCTCGCGGCTGTGCGCGAGAATTCCGATTTGCCCGTGCCGGAGCTGCCGTTAGTGATACGGCGAGAGGCTTACGCGATTCACCGCGAGGACATTGCGATGTGCCGCGCGATTTCGGAGTACGGGCTGACGCTCGTCAAGGCGGGCGACGGAATTTTAACGCATTGCAACGCGGGACCGCTGGCAACCTCTCGCTATGGCACGGGGCTTGGCGCAATACTGCTCGCGCAGGAGCGCGGTATTCCCCTGCACGCGTATGTGGACGAGACGCGCCCGCTGCTGCAAGGCGCGCGGCTGACGGCTTACGAGCTGCACAACGCGGGCGTGGACACGACGCTGATTTGCGACAGCGCGGCGAGTCTCGTCATGCGTAAGGGCAAGATTAACGCCGTGTTCGTCGGGTGTGACCGCGTGGCGCGCAACGGCGACGTTGCGAACAAAATCGGCACGTCGGGCGCGGCGATTCTCGCGAAGCATTACGGCATACCGTTTTATGTGTTCTGCCCGTCCTCAACGCTCGACCCCGAGTGCGCGACGGGCGCGGACATTGTAATTGAGCGGCGCGACCCCGACGAGATACGCACCAAGTTTTTCGCGGAACCCATTGCGCCGCTGGGCGTTAGGGCGTACAACCCCGCGTTTGACGTGACGGACGGCGAGCTGATAACCGCAATCGTGACGGAAAAGGGCATTTTGCGCGCGCCGTATTCGGAGAGCTTGAGGGTTTTATATGAGTGAGTATCAGAACGAAAATGACGCGCGGCGTGACATTTTAGAGGTCGGGCGGCGGCTGTACGCGCTCGGCTTCGTCGCGGCGAACGACGGGAACATCAGCGTTCGCGTCGGTGAAAACGCCGTGTGGGCAACGCCGACGAACGTCTCCAAGGGCTTCATGACGGAGGATATGCTCGTGAAGCTCGACCTCAACGGCAACGTTTTGGACGGCGACCTCGCGCCGTCGTCCGAAATAAAGATGCACCTCGCGGTTTATCGACGCAACGACGCGCTGCGCGCGGTAGTCCACGCGCACCCGCCGACGGCGACGGCTTTCGCCGTTGCGGGCAAGCCGCTGCCGAAGTCGCTGCTCGCGGAGACGGAGCTGCTGCTCGGCGAGATACCCGTCGCGCCGTTCGCGCCAATCGGCTCGCGCGAGCTTGCGGACGGCGTTGCGGCTTACTGCGCGGAATACAACGGCGTGCTCATGGCGCGGCATGGGATTTGCGCTTGGGGCGTCGGCGCGATTGACGCGCTGTGGCGCGCGGAGCGCATTGAGTTCGCGGCAAAGGTTGCGTTGCAATTAAAAATGTTGGGGTGGGAAATATGAAGTTTTGCACATTGAAATTGGGCGGCGCGGAGGTCGTCGGCGCGCTGACAGAGCGCGGGATTGTCGATATAACCGCGCTTGGACTTGCGGCTGATATGCGCGCGCTGTTCTCGGCGGATTTGGGAGCCATTCAGGCGGCTCTCGACGCTTACGACGGCGCGGTTTACGACCCCGCGACCGTTACGTTCGGCAACGTTACGCGCCCGGAGAAAATCGTGTGCGCGGGGCTGAACTACAAGTCGCACGCGGAGGAAACAGGCGGCGAAACGCCCAAGTACCCCGTGCTGTTCTCAAAGTTCGCGGACACGCTCGTTCCGACGGGCGCGGCGGTGACGCTGCCGACGTGGCAGCGGTGCTACGACTATGAGGCGGAGCTTGTAATCGTCGTCGGTAGGGCGGCCTACAACGTCGCGGTTGAGGACGCGGAGGATTACATTTTCGGTTACACGTGCGGCAACGACCTGTCCGCGCGTGATGCGCAATTTCTGTCGAACCAATGGCTGACGGGTAAAAACTTCCCCGGCTTCGCCCCTGCGGGGCAGTATATCGTAACGCGCGACGCGTTCAATCCCGAAGAGCCACACGGCGTTTACTGCGAAGTGAACGGCGCGCGCGTTCAGTCGGGCGACACGTCGGACATGATTTTCACGTGCCGCGAGACGCTTGCCGCCGCGTCGCGCTATTTCCCGCTCGCGCCAGGAGATTTGCTCTTCACGGGCACGCCCGCCGGGGTCATACTCGGCAAGCCCAAGGGCAGCCGCGTGTGGCTCGTCCCCGGCGATGTTGTGCGCGTCGCCATCGATGGGGTTGGGGAGTTGGTTACACCTTTGGTGTAATCGACACCCTACCTTGTTCTCTGCGTCTTGCCGCAGCAACGCTTCCTTATTCTCACGTCCCGCCGCGCGGCACTCATCGTCTTTCGTCCTACGTCGTATTCTTCCGTTCCATATTTGTTATCAGTTATTTGTTAGATGTTACTTATCCTTGCGCTACCCGCGCGGGGCCCCCTTTCTTATGCGAGAAAGGGGGGAAAGCGCACTTAAGGGGGCTGCGCCCCCTTAAGAATCCCCTGCTTCTCAGAACACTTGGGATTGGTGACGCTATCGCAAATCAGGTCACTCATTACGTGAAAAAGGTTCAAACATGAGTGCAAGCTCGCTCGCGCGAAAGCTGACATCGTTGCAACGATTTGTCCTTGCCAAGTGGCAGCTTGCAATCCCCAGTTTACACTTGTCGCCCGTAACTGCGCAGTTGGTTTGCGCCTAGCTGTGGGGGTGATTTTTAAGAGGGGGCTTGCCCCCTCTTAAATGCGCTGTCCCCCCTTTCTCGCATAAGAAAGGGGGCCCCGCGCGGGGAGCGCAAGGAGCAAGTAACAGATAACTGATAATAGATAACAGATATGGAACGGCGGAGCGCGGCGATAAGACGATGGACGAGAGAGTCGCCTCGGCGGGACGTGGGAATAAGGAGCAAAATAAAACGCCGCGCTAGTGCGCGACGTTTTCTTTTGTTGTTATTTCAGCGGCATACCGCCTTTGTCGCGGAACACCGCACTTGATTTATTAGCTTTTTCTACTGTTTTCCATTGTCAAAGGAGATTTGCTCGCCTGTCCGGCGGGGACCCCCTTTCTTATGCGAGAAAGGGAGGGAAGCGCATTTAAGAGGGGGCAAGCCCCCTCTTAAAAATCACCCCCGATGCTAGGCGCAAACCAATTGCGGCGTTACGGACAAAAGGTCAATGCTTGGGTTGCAAGCTGCCATTCGGCAAGGACATGTGCGTTGCAGCGCTGTCAGCTTTCGCGAAGCGAGCTTGCACTTGAGTGTAGTCTTGTTCCGCGCTGTAGAACCTATAATTTGCGATAGCGACTGGAGACTTGATTGTTTTGAGAAGCGGGGAGCTTCTTAAGAGGGGCGGCAGCCCCTCTTAAGCGCGCTTTCCCCCCTTTCCCGCGTTGGAAAGGGGGCGCCGCCCGCGTAGGGCAAGCGAATCTCCTTTGAGATTGGAAAAAATTCAAAAAACTAATACAGCAAGCGCGGCGTTACGCGCAACAAGAGTCGCCTCGGCGGAACGTGGAGAATATTGTTGTTGACATTTTCAACATGGGGGGCTACAATCATCGAATGTCAATTTTACAATTCAATGGTTGTCATATCTTGGGGTGGTTGTTATGCTGTTCACGAAAAAAGACTTGCGCAAGCTTATAATTCCGCTTGTTATTGAGCAAACCCTCGGGCTTACCGTCGGCATGTTCGACGCGATAATGGTGTCCTTCGCGGGGGAATCCGCAATGGCGGGCGTTTCGCTTGTGGATACAATTGCGATACTGCTTATAAACTTGTTTTCCGCGTTCGCTTCCGGCGGGGCGATTCTTGTCGGGCAGTTCATCGGCGCGAAGGACGACAAGGACGCAAGCCTTGCCGCAAGGCAGCTCGTCAATGTCTCGCTGCTGATTTCCGTCGCGATTACGGTGCTGTGCATGACGCTGAACGCGCAGATTCTCGGGCTGTTCTTCGGCGGGGTCAACGCGGACGTTATGTCCAGCGCGCGCAGTTATTTCTACATAACAACGCTGTCTTACCCCGCTGTCGCGCTGTTTAACGCGTGCGCGGCGCTGTTCCGCGGCACGGGCAACTCCAAAACGCCGATGGTCAATTCGCTGATTATGAACGGTATCAACATCGTCGGCAACGCGATTTTCATTTACGGGTTCAACATGGGCGCGTTCGGCGCGGGGCTTTCCACGACAATCGCGCGTTACGTCGCGGCGGTTACGATGCTCGTGATGCTGCGCAACCCGAAGCTTGTTATCTCGGTTCGCTCGTATCGCTTCTGGGTGCTGGACTGGCCTATGATTCGCCATATTCTGCGTTACGGCGTGCCGAACGGGCTTGAAAACAGCCTGTTCCAAGTCGGCAAGATTATCCTCGCCGGACTTGTCGCGACGCTGGGCACGGCTTCAATCGCGGCGAACAGCGTTATCAACAACCTCGGCGGCATTGAGGTTATCCCCGGCTCCGCAATGGGTATCGCGCTGACGACCGTTGTGGCGCAATGCGTCGGCGCGCACGAATATGAACAGGCGCGGAAGTATATCAAGCAGCTCATGCTGATAACCTACGCGGGCATGATTGCGTTCTCTGTGCTTATGTACGCCGCCTCTCCGCTGCTGCTGCGGGTTTACAATCTGTCGGACGAGACGTTCAGGCTTGCGTCGAAGATTATGCTCATACACAGCATAGGTACCGCGCTTGTGTGGACGACCGCGTTCGTGCCCGCGAGCGCGTTGCGTGCCGCCGGCGACGTGGTATACCCGATGGTAATCGCGATTGTCTCAATGATGGTGTGCCGCGTCGGGTTCAGCTATCTGTTCGTTTACACGACGGACTGGGCGATAATGAGCGTTTACGCGGGCATACTCATTGACTGGACGTTCCGCAGCGTGCTGTACATGAAGCGATACTTGAGCGGCAAATGGCGGCGAGCTTCGGAAAATGCTGTTTACAGGTAATTGACAGTTGACAGTTGACAATTGACAATTGGGGACGGGGGACGAACTTCCCTGTTTCCATTGTCAATTGTCAATTGTCAATTGCCCTAACGCTGTTGCGATTTTAATGGTATCGGGAAGCCCGAGCTGTCTAGTGTCGCCAGCGAGCAGTCGCCTGTCACGCCGACGGGGAGCGCGCCTGTCATCTCCGTGTCGGAGACGACGCTCGGCAGCTTTACGACGGGCTTGGGCGGACGCGCTTTCGCTTTCTTCGCCATGACTTGTCCTCTTTTCCGCGCCCGCATATGTTGCGCGCGCGTTATTTATTTGCGTATTTGAATCCGATTTGCGGCGTTAGTATAACCGAAATTCGTGGCGTATATGTATGTATGTATATTACAATAATTTGAATTATTATTATGTAAAAATTTTAGCTAATTTTTTCGGATAATTGTGTTGACATCATCGACGCATAGGAGTAGAATACTGAAATGCTAAAGGATTTAGTTATTAAAGATTTTAGGTAAAATGCGAAACAAATTCTTGCGCGGCAATTGCTTTTGTGACATTGGGGGGTAAGCCGCGCGCGGATACGGTTTCGCGAAGCAAATTGGGAGGTGAAATTTTTTGGACTATTCCACGCTGGCTACGGAGCTTTTCACCAAAATCTCCGCCACGGAGCAGGAGATGGCTCGCAACAGGATGCATCAGGCGGCGCGCGTGGAAATGCGTATTCTCGAGCATGTGTCATTCACTAAATGCGCGGTATCCCCCGGCGAACTCAGCAGCGTTACGGGCAAGAGCACGGCTCACGTCGCTATGGCACTGAAAAATCTCGAGAAAAAGGGGTTCATCACGCGCACGCCCGACCTTGACGACAGGCGGCGCACCGCCGTTACGGTTACGGCGAAAGGGCAGAGCTTTTTTGACGGGCGGCATGAGTTCATGCGCGGCAGATGGGAGCGCATATTGCGCGGCATGGGCGAGAACGACGCGCGCGAGTATGTGCGTCTCGCGGCGCGCGTGCTTGAGCTTGCGCAGCAGGACGACCTGCGAAGCTTTCCGCAAGAGGTTCAGAGCAACACGGACGATTCGGGCGAGTCAGATTAAACAGAAAAATAATCAGCTGATTTTTTAAGGAGCAATGGAAGTATGATAAGAATTTTTCGACATTTGAGCAAACGCGAATGGGTGCTAATCGTTATTTCACTCGGTCTCGTCGTCGCTCAAATCGGGCTTGAGCTTCAGCTCCCGCAGTATATGCAGGAGATTACGGTGCTCACAATGCAGACCACGGTTATGAGCGACGCCGACGAGATTGCCGGCATAATGGGTCAAATCTGGTGGGCGGGCGGCAAGATGCTGATATGTACGCTGATAAGCGCGCTGTCCACAATCGTTAACGGCTTCTGCGCGGCGCGTCTAGGCGCGGGCGTATCGCACACGTTGCGCGGCAAAATCTTCTCACGCGTTGAGGCGTTCACGATGGAGGAAATCGGGCATTTCTCAACGGCGAGCCTTATAACCCGCACGACGAACGACATTCAGCAGATTCAGATGATTATCGCGATGGGTATGCAGATGATAATCCGCGCGCCGATTATGGCGGTCATGGCGTTCTCCAAGATTTCGACGAAGCAGTCCGAGTGGACGATACTCACGGGTATCGCGCTCGCCGGTATGCTGACGCTCATTTCGTTCGTAATCGTCTACGCGATTCCCAAGTTCCGCAAAATCCAAATGCTGACCGATAACCTCAACCGCGTGACGCGCGAGAACCTGAACGGTATCCGCGTCGTCCGCGCCTATAACGCGGAGGAATATCAGGAGGGCAAGTTTGAGCGCGCGAACGACGACCTGACGACGAACAACCTGAAGGTCAACCGCGCGATGGCGATTTTCCAGCCGGGCATTAACCTTATAATGAACTGCATGTCGATAGGCATCTTCTGGATTGGCGCGTACATTATCTCCCGCGCGGAGCAGAACGCGAAGTTCGAGATTTTCGGCGACATGACCGTGTTCTCCAACTACGCGATGATGCTGCTCATGTCGTTCATGTCCCTCGTCATGATATTCATGATGGCTCCGCGCGTCACGGTTTCGGCGCGGCGCATTAACGAGGTGCTGGACACCGAGCCGAAGATTCTGGACGGCAAGCTCACCGCGTCGCCCGCGGGCGTTGAGGGCGAGATTGAGTTCCGCAACGTCGGCTTCAAGTACCCCGACGCGGAGGACTACGTGCTGAAAAACGTGAACTTCACCTGCCACAAGGGCGACACCGTCGCGTTCATCGGCTCCACCGGCAGCGGCAAGTCAACGCTGATTAACCTTGTGCCGCGCTTTTATGACGTGAGCGAGGGCGCGGTGCTGATTGACGGCATAGACGTGCGCGAGTACACGCAGGAAGCTCTGCGCAAGAAAATCGGTTATGTGCCGCAAAAGGCGACGCTGTTCACGGGTAATGTCTCCACGAACGTCAGCTACGGCGACGCTTCGGGCGAGCTGGGCGACGCGAACGAGATTACGCGCGCTCTGCGCGTCGCGCAAGCGACGGAGTTCGTCGAAAAGATGGACGGCGGCGTTGTGGCGGCGATTTCACAGGGCGGGCAGAACATCTCCGGCGGGCAGAAGCAGCGTTTGTCAATTGCGCGCGCAATCTACCGCCGCCCGGAGATTTACATCTTTGACGACTCGTTCTCCGCGCTCGACTACAAGACTGACCAGCAGCTGCGCGCCGCGCTCCGCACGGAGTCCGCGGGCGTTACGAACCTGATTGTCGCGCAGCGCATCGGCACGATTCGCGACGCGGACAAGATTATAGTGCTTGAGGCGGGTCAGCTCGTCGGTGAGGGCACGCATGACGAGCTTATGGCGTCTTGCGAGGTTTACCGTGAGATTGCGTTCTCGCAGCTTTCAAAGGAGGAATTGGGCGCATGAGTGATAACAATAAGAAGCCGAATGACGGCAATAACCCCGGGTTCCCGCCTCCTCCGGGCGGCGCGCCGAACGGCGGCGGCTTCCCTCCCCCGCAGGACGCGCCCGTTAAAAAGGGCAAAAAGGGCGCGAAAGAAGTTAAATTCAAGTACACGGACGAGAATTTCCAGCCGCAGGGTCGCGGCGGTCCCGGCGGACCGGGCGGCGGACCTCCCGGACGCGGTATGCCGGTTCAAAAGCCGAAGAACATGAAGCAGGCTTGGAAAGACTTGCTCAGTTACGCGCGGCGGTTCGTGCCGATTATGGTTTTCGCGATGCTCTGCTCGCTCGCGGGCGTTATCATTCAGCTCGTCGGACCGACGCTGCTGGGCGACATTACGAACCAGATAAGCATCGGCTTGCAGCCGAACACGCAGCTTGACCTTGACAAAATCGTCAAGGCGGCGCAGAAAATCCTCGCGCTGTATATCGGCAGCACGCTGTTAAGCTCGCTTCAGGGCTTCTCGATGGTCACGGTTTCGCAGAAACTCAGCCAGATGCTGCGCTCGCGCATATCCAAGAAGGTCAACCGTCTGCCGCTTAGTTACTTCGACACGACGACCGTCGGCAACACGCTCTCGCGCGTGACGAACGACGTTGACACGCTGGCGCAGACGCTGAACCAGAGCGTCGTCTCCGCAATCACCGCCGTGACTACGTTCCTCGGCGCGATATTCATGATGTACCGCGCGGACTGGATTCTCGCGACGGCGGCGATTGTCTCCACAATCGGCAGCTTCGTGTTCGTCCGCATGATTATGCGGCGCACACAGCCGTATTTCCGCGCGAACCAACGTCTGCTCGCGGAGATTAACGGACATGTTGAGGAGATTTACTCCGCGCACAACATTGTTAAGGCGTTCAACGGCGAAAAGGACGCAATCGACACGTTTGAAAACCTGTCGGGCAGTCTTTACGACGCGAACTGGAAGTCGCAGTTCCTGTCGGGACTGATGATGCCGCTGATGAACTTTATAGGCAACATCGGTTACGTCGTCGTCTGCATACTCGGCACATACATGTTCATTCAGGGGCGCATCGAATTCGGCATAATCGTCGCGTTCATGATGTATATCCGCATGTTCACGCAGCCGATGCAGCAGATGGCGCTGGTGCTGAACTGGTTCCAGTCCACGGCGGCGGCGGCGGAGCGCACGTTCGACTTCCTCGGCGAAGACGAGCTTTCGCCCGAGGCGGACGACGTCAAGCACATCGAGCCAGCGAACATTCGCGGCGACGTGTCGTTCAACCACGTGCATTTCGGTTACAATGCCGAGCGCACGATTATCAACGACTTCTCGGTTGACGTTAAGGCGGGGCAAAAGGTCGCGATTGTCGGTCCGACGGGCGCGGGCAAGACGACGATGGTCAACCTGCTGATGCGATTCTACGAGACAAATTCGGGCTTCATCTCGATTGACGGTATCCCGACGAACAAATTAACGCGCGAGAACGTGCACGACCTGTTCTGCATGGTCTTGCAGGACACGTGGTTGTTTGAGGGCACAATTAAGGAAAATGTCGTGTACAGCATGAAGAACGTGAGCGACCAAAAGGTTATTGACGCGTGCGTCTCCGTCGGCATGGACCACTTCATTCGCACGCTGCCGCAGGGCTACAACACGGAGCTTTCCGATAACGTCAGCCTGTCGGCGGGTCAGAAGCAGCTATTGACAATCGCGCGCGCTATGATTGAGGACGCGCCGCTGCTGATTCTCGACGAAGCGACAAGCTCGGTTGACACGCGCACAGAGGTGCTTGTGCAGCAGTCGATGGACAAATTAACGCACGGGCGCACGTCGTTCGTCATCGCGCACCGTCTCTCGACGGTCAAGAACTCCGACCTGATACTCGTCATGAAGGACGGCGACATCATTGAAAGCGGCAGTCACGACGAGCTGATTGCGCAGAACGGCTTCTATGCCGACCTGTACAACAGTCAGTTCGAGGAAAAAGAGGACGAGGACTAAGAGTTAAGCGCAACAAAAAAACAGTCGGCATGGCTCGCGCTGTGCCGACTGTCGGTTTTTCAGGTTGACAACGGCGCGCGCGGGGGGTAAAATAATAGGCGCGTTCGCTGTTTGGCGGTATGCCTCCATAGTTAAATGGATATAACGGAATCCTCCTAAGATTCAATTGTAGGTTCGATTCCTACTGGGGGTACCAGGCGCGGCTCGCGTGGTCGGTGAGCGCGGAAAAGACGTTGCTTTGCAACGTCTTTTTTGTGTTATATATGCCCATTCACGCGCCGCGTGTCGGTGCTACTCCCACGCGTTCACGCGGTCTAGCAGGGCGATGAACCGCGGCTCGTTGCGCAGGGCTTCGATTATGTGCGGTAAGCGCACGAGTTCGAGCTGCATACTTGCCTTCGCGCCGTCGGTGTACGGCGTCATGTCAAGCTCAATGTATCGCATTACGGGCGACGCGAACCGCACGACGTTGCCGTTCCACTTTGCGTGCGCGGCGCATAAATCCGCCATTTTTTCCAGCCAGTCGAGCGCGGACGCTTTGTCTCCGAGTTGCAGGTAATGCGACGCGATAATCACGCAGTTCCCGTTTATCATTGGGTACTCGTTGCCGCCGTAGACAATCTCCGAAATGTCGAAAAACGCCCGCAAGACGGCGATTGCGTCCTCGTTTTGCCCGCGCCGCGAGTATGCCGTCGATAGCCCCATAAGCTCCGCTTGCAGCCCGCCCATGAGTTGGTGAATGTTTCGGGCGTTCTGCCGCGACTGCTCGTCGGGGTCGCCCTGTTCGGACAGCATAAGCCTTGACAGCATAAGTCCGCGCGACGTGAGGTACTCGGGGAGCGTCTCCGCGTACTCCCGCGCCTTGGCGAAATTTCGTGTCGTCAGGTACATGTTGAAAAGCAGACCGCTGACTTCGCGCGTCGTTTCCGCGTCCGCGCCGTGCTCGGTCAAAAGCCGCGCCATGCGCTCTATTTCCGCGAGCAGTTCGGGGTCGTCGTCGCTCAAGCCAACGCCGCGCAGGATACACTCGCGCAGCAGCTTTCGGTTGCTCGGGTACCGCGCGAGCGCGGCGCGGAGCCGTTCGTAATGCTCGCGCGTGCCCGCGTCAATCTCCGCCGCGAACGCTTGAATGTCATAGTCGTCGCGCGGGGTCAGCGGGCGACCGTAAATTTCGCGCTCCGTGTCGTCGATTAGCCGCTGCACCTCCGCGTCCTCGTTTGCGTTGTCAATGCCGAACAACACGTCCGCGCTCACGTCGAAAACGCTCGCAAGCGGCACGACCTGCGAAATATCGGGCGACGCAACGCCGTTTTCCCACTTCGACACGGCTTGCGGCGTGACGTTCAGCCGCTCGGCAAGCTCTTCCTGCGTGAAACCGCGCTCCTTGCGGAGCCTTTTTATTGTCTGTCCCAAATCCATACGCGTTTACCTCCGTTAAATTCGGTACCGTGAGGACATTGTACGGCATTTTGCAGACCTTGTAAAGCGAACAAACCGCAAGTCAAACTCAACCATGGGTTGCGCGCGGCGGCGTTACAGCTTGCCGAAGAGCAGCCACCGCACGGCAATCAGCGCGATGAACTGGAACGGATAAAACACGTAGTAGAACCACTTGGTAAAGCGCGGGTGCCGTCGCGCGGGCGGTGCTTTGCCGACGGGCACGGGCTTGTCCTCGTGTAAATGCAGCAGTACGGCGGGGATTATATACCCGAACGAGAACACGGCAAACCACACGAACTGCGGCTGCGAGAACCATGTGGCTATGGCGCCGAAGTCCGTCCCGTGGAAACGCTTGAAGAATATGCTGTTCTGGAGTATAAGCTGCGCGGCGAGATACGCCTTGACCATGCGCGACTTGTCGTCCATCGTGTAATAGAACAGCAGGATAAAGCCCATGCCCTCAAACCCGTAGTCCGAGAACAGCCCGACAAGCATCGCGCCCGCAATGCCGAGCAGCTTCAGCGGGAAGCTCTTTATTTCGTTAATCGCGCGGAGCAGGAGCAGACCCGCAAGCATCGTGAACAGCGTGTTCAGCCCCATTATATTCTCCCACGACACATAGCCCTCTATAAGCTGAATATACGGCAACCATGAAATGAGCGCGAAAATCAGGAGCCGCGCGGTGTAGCGGTTCGGGTTGCGCGTGCGCTTGTAGCCCTGCGCGAGCATGTAGAAAAACACGAGCGCGGCTACTCTGCCGATAATGTGAAAGATGACCCACGGGAACGCGTAGTAAGGCAGGTTCGGGAAAATGTACGGTATGTGGTCGATGACCATTGTAACCGCCGCGATAGCCTTCAGCGCGTCGGTGGAAATGCGTCGTGTTTTCATGCTGCGCCCTCCCCTATTTGAAATAAATCTGCCGCCTAACCGCGCAGATGCTCGATAAGAATTTTCGCGCCCATGCCAACGAGGATAATCCCGCCGACAAGCTCCGCCTTGGACTTGAACCGCGAGCCGAACGCCTTGCCGACCTGCACGCCTACGAGCGACAGCGCGAACGTCACAACGCCGATAAACGACACGGCGGGGACAATCGAAACCTCCAAAAACGCGAACGACACGCCGACGGCGAGCGCGTCAATACTCGTCGCGACGGCGAGCGGCAGCATCTTTCTCACGCTCGGAGTTGTAATGCCGTCGTCGCTCTCGCAGTCCTGCGAAAGGCTGTCGCGAATCATCTTGCCGCCGATAAACGCGAGCAGTACGAATGCGACCCAATGGTCATACGCGGAGATTAAGTCCGAGAACTGCGAGCCGACGAGATAGCCGACGAGCGGCATCGCCGCCTGAAAGAAGCCGAAATACAGCGCGACAATCGCCGCGTTTTTAAGCGTCGCCTTATCCAGCGACAGTCCCGCGCACACCGAAACCGCGAAAGCGTCCATCGACAGTCCGACGGCGAGGAGGAATAATTCTATGAAATTCATTTCCCCAACTCCTTATTCTTTCGTCCCCCGCGGGGTGCTCATCGTCTTTCGTCCATCGTCGTATTCTCCCGTTCCTTATCTGTTATCATCTATGAAATTAGATTACCTATTTCCTCGCCTGTCCGGCGGGGACCCCCTTTCTTATGCGAGAAAGGGGGGAAAGCGCACTTAAGGGGGCTGCGCCCCCTTAAGAATCCCCTGCTTCTCAGAGCACTTGAATCTCCAGTCGCTATCGCAAAT